>JABGRF010000036.1 GCA_018648405.1 Candidatus Scalindua sp. | reverse complement strand
TTCTGTGGATTTCGTCTCATTCTTATCCACCAATTGTTTTACTTTTATACCTCCTATTATTGAACCAAATTTTAACTCTATCGATAGTCCAATTCATCTCATCCGCGATGTCTATCAACACGTGTCTATTGGGGTATGGTGTTTTGCTGTACAATTCGTTGAGTAACTTAAGTTCACCTTTCGATGCTTTTCTACGTTTGGATTTAGATGTTGGTACTGCTGGTGTATCAGCTTTTTTACTTTTATTTGGAGATCTCGTACATGTGCAATCAGCAGTATAGTCGGGTGGTTTAGGACAAAGAACATCTTTGAACTCATCAGGCACATATTTTCTGACTTTTTTGTAAAGATCAATTTGTTTTTCAAGAGCAATTCCCGGGGCAACGAGCAAAGATGGTTTAAACGAATTATTGGTTCTAAGATCAGAAATATTGACTGTCTTCTTCGTAAGATGATGTTCGGTCCATGGATCATTCAAATGCTTTTTTACAGAAACAATACCAGGGAGACTGTCCTTAAAAAGGAAATAATGATAATTCGTTATTCCCTGTAAATCCTTGAAATAAGGTTTCAACCCCGCTTTAAAATCAAAGAAATTTGCATGGTCTAAAATAGTTGCTTTGTTAGTAGTAGAGGATGCTTGGATAATGGTTTTCAGGTCTTCTACAGAAAAAACATCACTCCGGCGGTATCGTTTTTTGATGTAACCAAAATGGGAATCCGGCCCAAAATGTGTGTGGCCTTTAATCATAAATTTGACTTCAA
This sequence comes from Candidatus Scalindua sp., assembly GCA_018648405.1. Lineage (GTDB taxonomy): Bacteria > Planctomycetota > Brocadiia > Brocadiales > Scalinduaceae > Scalindua. The sequence continues at coordinate 1,363 of JABGRF010000036.1, read as the reverse complement.
TAGTTTTTGAATTCCCTATTAAGCACTGCCAGAGAAAGAATTTAATCATGGTGTTGTTCTTGTTCTGTCCAACGCAATTATCTGCGTTAAAAATAATATGGGCTCTTTTCTCTTTTGGAAGCGATGATAGAAAATGTGATATCATGCTGATTACCTCATTCGAACCTTTTGCGCATTGGCTCTCGTCTATGAGGTAATTCATTTGATGATTACAAGATTCATCTGTAATTCCAAAAAGATAGATGTTTCTTAAGCTAAAGAAATAAAACGACCCTGGTTGATCTGCTTTTTGTGGTAGAGCAAGATTTTGGGAATAATCAAAAGAAAAGTGAGAAATTTCCTTTTTATGGGCTTTTTTTTGATCAGCTCTGTAATCTTCACGTGCGGCATGAGCAAGAGAAAGATGATCAATCAGTTTAGAAGGCGGTAAGGGAACTTCCTCGCCCTCTTTGTGTTTATGAGCAATAGAAATCAGGGTGCTTTTTAAAAGATCACATGTATCGCACATATCACTTCGAGGACTATTGATGCGAATGTGTTTACACGGCTCACTGCGGAAAATGGAGTAAAACAACGATTTTGAAAAAGAGTGCTCTATGTGATGTCTTATTCCTTTAAGACAAAGATTATAAAGCATAGAAATCGTATAGCACGCAGGAAGGAAGATAAGGTGGAGGTCACTATCAGCAGTAATTGTTCTCCAATTAGGTTCTCCTATACGGTTTGCAAAATCTTTGATCCAATCTTCCACGTAGGTACGTTCTTTGACTGGTAAGGTATGTTTAGGGATATGCTCTGTATTGCCATGGCAACGTGAATGTGGGAAATTATACCTTTGGAGATGCCTTAGCAAATTACGTAGCTTGGTATCACTAATGTCAAATAAACAACGAAAGACTGAACGGCAAACACGACCAAAAGGGTATACATGATAATTTAATGTCAGCCTAACTCGCTTATTGTCTTTTCCTCGTGGACGAACCAGTTGTAACAGCGATGGCTGGCGAGCTTCCTGAAGAAGAGTAAGAATGTACATCTCTCGTTCTTTCACAGAAAGAAAATTCAGTTCTCGTTTGAAGTGGCGTAAAGTAGCAATGCTAAATGGCGAAGACTTCGAATCAAAGCATAAGCCACATTGGCAAGATTTCTTTTGCAGAAAATCTCGAGCCCAAGTATTCAATTGGCTTTCCAAAAATAGTGGAAAGTTTCCGCTTTTTAGTCCATCCTCAGAAACCTTAGATTGCAAATATTCTGTTGCTTGTTGAATCATGTTGGCCTATAAAAACATTATGTATCTTAGCCTATTCAGCATCGCTATTCTCATAGCATAGAATGCAAAAAACAGTCAAGTAAATTAACTGAC
>JABGRF010000037.1 GCA_018648405.1 Candidatus Scalindua sp. | reverse complement strand
TTTCAAGTTAATGTATTTAAGTAGTTTATATGTTCCCCTCTGATCAGAAACAACTTCATTCAGTTCCATGAAATCCAAAAAATATTAAATTTTTTGACTTTCATTTACTCTTTATAGTATAATCGCTCTTTTTCATTTTCATAATACTTCAGATCCTGCACAAGAAAGGATCTTTTTTTTGCATAAATTTGTTTTAAACATAAATGAAGATTAAGATTACAACAGAAGAGCGGAAATCTGATTTCGCAAAGGAAGTTAAAGATAGAAGCGGAATAGATGTCAAGAAATGTTATCAATGTGGTAAGTGTACGGCAGGTTGTCCTGTAGCGTATGAGATGGACTACATGCCAAATCAGATAATCAGGTTTGTACAGCTCGGCCTTAGGAAAGAAGCCTTGACTTCCAGGACTATATGGCTTTGCGCTTCCTGCGTAACGTGTACAACAAGGTGTCCTAAAGAGGTAAAGATAGCGGAGTTAATGGACGTTTTAAGAGAAATGGCGCTTGAAGAAGGCGTAGCCAACCCAATGGAAAAGGATATTACCACCTTCCACAAGGCATTTCTTAACTCTATCAAGAAACACGGTCGAATTTCTGAATGCGGAATGCTAATGGAGTTCAAAAGAAAGAGGCCTAAGGCTGCTTTAAAGTCCGTTATACAAGATGTGGCAGATGGATCGCAATTAATGATGAAGGGGAAGTTATCATTGGCGCCACACGACATTAAGGGTAAGGACAGCATTAAAAGAATTTTTAAGAAACTTGGGTAGTATTAGATAATGTCAGAAGAAACTAAAAAAACAAAGATAGGTTATTATCCGGGCTGTGCAATTACAAAGTGTTCAACCTCTGAGGAGTACGGTACTTCTGTTTTGGGTGTTTCACGTGTTATCGGCCCTGAGCTGGTAGAGATCGATGATTGGAACTGCTGTGGCGCTTCTTCTGCCCATGCGACTAATCATAAACTGTCTACTGCCCTGTCGGTTAGAAATATCAGCCTGGCAGAAAAGGACGGTTATGACGAAGTTCTTGCACCATGTCCTATGTGTTCCCAAAGATTGATTGTTTCTCAGGACGATGTTGAAAATGATGAAAAGCTGAGAGAAGAAGTTGAAGACGCTATAGAGATGCCGATCAGCCGCAATGTTAAGGTTTCAAACTACCTTGAAATTGTCAAGAACTACAGCATGGATGAGATTGCGGAGAAACAGAAGAAGAAGCCTGAAGGCCTGAAGATTGCCAGTTATTACGGATGTCTTCTGGTAAGACCTCCCAAGATACTTAAATTTGACGACCCTGAAAACCCAAAGACTATGGACGATATTGTTAAAGCGATAGGAGCCGAGGCTGTAGATTGGGAATTCAAAACAAACTGCTGTGGCGGTGGTTTTACGCTCAGCAAGCCAGACATAGTAATTAAGCTGACTCATGATATCCTGGAAGGTGCCATTGACGCAGGTGCAAACGCCATAGCTGTTGCCTGTCCGATGTGTCATGCAAACCTGGATATGAGGCAGCAAGCCATAGAAAAAGAATACGGACGCAAATTCAATCTCCCTATAGTGTATATCTCAGAACTTATCGGCCTTGCTCTTGGTCTGAAACCAAAAGACCTCGGGATGGATAAACACTTTATTGATACAGATTCTGTCATTGACACATTTTCAGATATAGAAAAATAAAAGGAGCATGCATAAGTGAGTAAGAAAATCGGTGTTTTTGTCTGTCATTGTGGTACGAATATCTCTGCTACAGTTGACGTTGAAAAAGTTGCCGAAGAGGCCAAAAAGAACAACCCGGGTGTTTCGTATACAACCACCTACAAGTATATGTGTTCTGATCCTGGCCAGAAACTCTTGAGAGATAAAATCAAGGAAGAGGGCCTGGACGGCGTCGTCGTCGCTGCCTGTTCTCCTAAGATGCACGAACATACATTCCGTAATGCCTCGAAAAAAGCAGGCATGAACCCGTATCACGTAGAAATCTCAAATCTCAGGGAACAGTGTTCGTGGGTCCATCCGGATAAACCTACAGGAACTGAAAAGTCTGTCGATCTCGTAAGAATGATGACCGAGAAGACCAGGAAAGATAAATCCCTGAATCCAATTAAAGTTCCGGTAACAAGAAAAGCCCTCGTCATCGGTG
>JABGRF010000039.1 GCA_018648405.1 Candidatus Scalindua sp. | reverse complement strand
ACGGTACCGATAATTGAGAAAAATGAAGCAGAGTTGACAAAGAGGATTTATCCGTTACTGTTCACTCGTGATCCTGCGATGAAAATCTTTTTCAACCGGGAGCATCTGCGTAAAGGCACACAACCGCGAGCATTTATTGCTTCAATTATAGAATATGCCAATAACATCGATAATCTTGACGCAATTAAACCGCTTATAAATGATATAGCGGAAAAACACGCTGCATTGAACATCAAACCTGTACAATATGCTATTGTTAATACCTGTCTTCTGGAAGCATTTGGAAAGGTGCTTGGGACAAAAGGAACTCATGTGGTAAAGAGAGCCTGGAAAGAGACTATCGAGAGTCTTGCAAATATTATCATTAAAGCTGAAACCAGAAAATATGAAGAGACATTAGCGAAGGAAGGTGGCTGGAAAGGTTTCAAAAAATTTACCATTACCAATAAAGAAAATGAAAGTACTCTGATAACCTCATTTTACCTTGAACCAACAGATGGAAAAACTATAGTAATAGGCAAGGCTGGCCAGTACATCAATATGATGTTGGATGTACCTGAAAGAGGAACTATTTTTCGCAACTATTCCATCTCAAGCAACCCGAATAGTAACTACTATCGAATTTCAGTCAAACGGGAAGGAAATGGCCTCGTATCAAATTACCTCCATGATATACTTTCTCAGGGAGATAAAATAAAATTAAGTCCACCTTACGGTTCTCTCTATCTTAAGGAAACAGATAAGCCTGTGGTACTTATTAGCGGCGGAGTCGGAATAACTCCTATGATCAGTATTTTACAGGATGCGGTGAAACAACAGCTTACCAGACAGATATACTTTATTCATGGAGCACGTAATAAGAATACCCATGCATTTAAGGACGATGTTGTGACATTAACGGCAGATCATGATAATGTTAACCATCATTTTTTTTACTCCAGAAACTCAGTAAAGTCTGCAGATACAGAACCGGGAAGAATTACTATGAACTCGGTAAAAGATATTGCAAGTCATCAAAAAGATGCTGAGTTTTATCTCTGCGGCCCTGCGCAAATGATGAAGGACTTATATCGGGAATTAATCAATTGGGGTGTCACCCCAAACAATATTGTCTATGAATATTTTGGCCCTAAAAGAGATATTATAGGATGAAATTAATTATTTTGGGGATAGACATCGCTCAAATCAGGAATAATTTATTCATCTAAAAGATAATTTGATTTTATCTAAAAACCAGAAAAAGAATATGTAAAGATCAACTAATTCAACAAAGGGAGGCGTAGCTATGAAAGTTGCTGTAACCGGTTCTTCAGGACTCATAGGATCCAGTCTGGTTTCATATTTGTCAAAAAAGGATATTGTCGTCAGTAAGATTTTACGTGAAAATCCAGAAGATGATGATATTTCCTGGAAGCCAGAAGATGGTGATTGGAACTCTGCTTTTACCGGAGGAGTCGACGGAATTATCCACCTGGCAGGTGAAAGCGTCGCATCAGGGAAATGGACCCGGAAGAAAAAGGAGAAGATCAGGAACAGCCGTATTGAAGGGACTAAGAGACTTTGCGAACACATCTTAAAACTACCTACCCCCCCTTCTGTCCTGGTCTGCGCGTCAGCAATAGGCTACTATGGAAACAGAGGAGTGGAGTTCTTAAATGAAGGTAGCTCAAGGGGGAGCGGGTTCCTGCCGGACGTCTGCCTCGGCTGGGAAGAAGCTGCTGAATCAGTATCAAAAGCAGGTATCAGAGTAGTAAACGTAAGGTTTGGTATAGTTCTCAGCAAAGACGGTGGTGCTCTGGCAAAAATGATGACCCCCTTTAAGATAGGAATGGGAGGAAAAATTGGAAGCGGAACACAGTACATGAGCTGGATAGCCATGGACGATGTAACAAGTGCAATTTACCATACATTGATTACAGAATCGCTGAAGGGGCCTGTAAATGTAACAGCACCCAACCCGGTAACAAACAAGGAATTCACTAATACACTTGGCGAGGTGTTAAAAAGGCCAGCCGTAGTGCCAATACCTGCCTTTGCAGCAAAGCTCGCATTTGGTGAAATGGCAAATGACCTGCTACTGGCAAGTACAAAGGTTGCACCAAAGAGATTGTCAGATTCAGGATATAAATTTCAATATCCTGAACTTGA
>JABGRF010000220.1 GCA_018648405.1 Candidatus Scalindua sp. | reverse complement strand
TAAAAGGGTTATCAGGAATGTTGCCTGATAATAATAAGTTAGAAGCCAAAGGATAGAAAGTGCCAATATTTGACATATCAGAAGATAAACTCATTCCAGTAGAGCAGAAAAACTTCTCTCTCGAAAAGGAATTGCAATCTCTGATTGAAGGCAACCTTGAAGAAGTCTTCAATTGTCGCTTTGTGGCTACGGAATTTTCAACTGGGGCACAACATGCAGGACGAATTGATAGTTTGGCTCTATCAGAAGAAGACAATCCAGTTATTATTGAATACAAAAAAGTAGAGTCATCAGAACTGATAAATCAAAGCCTATTCTATCTTCATTGGATTCAAGATCATAAAGGAGATTTTGAAATTGCTGTTCAAAAAACACTTGGAAACGGGGTCAAGGTTGATTGGTCGGACGTGCGAGTAATCTGTATAGCTCCGAATTACAAAAAATATGATCTTCATGCCGTCCAAGTCATGGGGGCGAATATTGAGTTATGGAAATACCGCCTATTCACGAATAGCTCTTTATATCTGGAAGAGGTGCTGCACAGTACAAAAGCAACAACAGCAATTTCTCCATCATCTGATAAAAACCCCGTGATGGTTGAAGCAGGCAAGAAAGCCGCACAGGTGAGAGCAACAGCCACCTACACACTCGATGAGCATTTTGAAGGCAAGTCAAAAGAAATCCAAGAACTTATGCACGAAATTCGTGAATTTGTTACTGGGTTGGATTCAGCAATAGAAGAGGTGCCAAAAAAGTTTTATGTAGCTTATAAATCATCTAAAAACATCGTATGCATGGAAGCAAAAAGCAAAAATATCAAGTTGTTCATAAAACTAAAACCAACTGAAGTTACTGAGCCACCAAAGAGTTATCGAGATGTGAGTAAAATTGGTCATTATGGTACTGGGGAAACGGAGTTTACTATCTCAACACCAGAACAATTTGAAGAAACCAAGAAGTACATTGAATTGGCATACAATAAGGTTGGCGGCTAATGGCTTCTAACAATCACATACACTCGGACAGCAAAAAGCGGCGCGACTTCCGCTACGCTACAGCTACACCACTTTTAGCTGCCGGTTAGCTATTCGTTATGTGTCTATAAGAAAAGAGTTTTTAATAAGTGTAATTAAAATTGAAAAGGAAAGAAACAAAGGCATGTACTCAAAAATATGTAGATTATGTAGTTGAGCAAATAAACAATGCTGGACTAATTGAAGGAAAAAAAATGTTTGGAGGGTATTCAATGTATTCGGATGGAATATTATTTGCCCTAATTTGTGATAATAAAATTTTCGTAAAGCCTACAGAGGGAGGAAGAAAATTTATCAAGGATGTTGTAGAGGCTCCTGCTTTTAAAGGGGCAAAGCTAAGTTTTCTTATTGGTGATAAGATAGAAGATCGAGAATGGATTAGTACCCTTGTAAGAATCACTAGGGAAGAACTTCCAGTGCCCAAACCCAAAAAAAAGTCCAAAAAATGAAAAATCATAGCTTACATAGAGGAGATGAGTCATAGATAGAATCTCAATTTAAAGCCGGTGATGATGGCTACGAGGCAAAAGTCAGGGAAAATTTTAACCGGCAGGAAATAATTAAAACAGTTAATGCATCTATCTCAGCTATTAGGCCAGGTGAAGTAGAATTGGAGTTTCCTTATCAGAGCAGTTTAACACAGCATCATGGTTTCGTTCATGCAGGTATTGTATCAACTGTTCTTGATAGCGCCTGCGGGTATGCAGCATTTTCATTAATGCCCAAAGGTGCTGCTGTTCTCACCATAGAATTTAAAATCAATCTACTATCACCAGCGAAAGGGGAGCTATTCAGGGCAATTGGTACTGTCAAAAAGCCTGGTAGAAATATCACAGTAACAGAAGGTGAATTATTCTCCTACGTTGATGGTGGGCAGAAATTGGTGGCTACAATGGTCGGTACCATGATGTCCATTTATGATCGAGAAGGCATCGAAAATTAAAAGCATAACAAGTCAATTCACCAGATTTGTGGGGTGCGGTTTCTACGAAATTAATCAACAGATTGGAAGTTCATCAATTTTACGAATGTTTTATGTTACCCCACAAACAGGTGATCTCTGCGTTAGCCGTCTAAGATTCGAGCCATACAGCACATACTTGTATCGTGACCGAGA
>JABGRF010000235.1 GCA_018648405.1 Candidatus Scalindua sp. | reverse complement strand
ACCTTTAATAATTTTTGATGAAAGGTAACCAACCAGCAGCATTTGAGAAAATATTACGAAGAAGTAAATTGCTAAATGAGCTCCTGATACACTGCCCAGTATTCCTGCGATAACTCCAAGCTGTGCAGAGCAAGGCACTGCAAGGGCAAGCAGGAGAGTAGAGATTACCCGCTCCTTTTTAGTGTCCAGTATGCGTGTGGTCATTGTGGCCATTGTGTCGCAGCCAAGGCCCAGCACCATTGGCAGTACCGCCTTGCCGTTTAATCCGATTATTTTAAAAAATCTATTCAGCATTACCGCCAGTCGCGGCAAATAACCACTGTCTTCCATTAATCCAAAACTTATGAAAAAGAAACCTACAATAGGTAATATTATGGCTATGGAGTAGGTCACGCCGACCTGCATCAGGCCTGCTTCTTCTCCGAGGAACAATTGGAAGAAAAAGTTATCGCTACTCATAAACGTCTGGCACAGTAATCCCAGATAATAATTGATCCCCTGAAAATTAACATGGGTAAAAACGTATTCTATATTCGTAAAGGGTATGAATGCCTTAAAATCAAAACCGCCTGACATCTCCAGAGATGAACCAAAAATCTTGCTCTCAACGAAATCAACACAATCACCTGCACCAAACTGCCCAACAATTTTGTAAATGCACCATAAGACTACAATTAACATTGGCCAGGCCAGAGCAGGATGCATAGTTAACGTTCCCAGAATATTAGTTATCTTCCTGTTCGACCGGTACTCTCTCGAAAACAGGTGGTATGAATAACATCCAACAGATATGACCCCTCCTGCTAACCTCAATATCCATGCGGTCTGCCCGCCTGTGTCCAGAGGGCCGGCAAACATAAACAGAAACAAGTCTAACACCTTGTATCCGACAAAGAACGTGAATAGAGGCATGAAAAAGAAGAAGAACAGGTTTCGTGATATCGCGCCTGCCTTTGCCTCATGCTCCCTATAACTTACTATCCCTTTCAATAAATCATTGACATAATCACTGCGCTTTTTGGTAATCACATAACTTAACGGATGTCCATACTCTTTCTGCACTCCATCCCTGACCACGTGAATTTTCTCTAGAGTCTCGTCATCAATTTCTAAAGTCTCTTCCAGGTCCTCATCAAAGGATAACAGCATTATCGCCAGGGCTCGATTCTTTACTGTTGATTGTTTTGGCAGTATGCTCTCAAGCTGATTTATACCATTCTCGATTGTCTCTCCATAGTCTATGCTGATCTTTGGGACTTTTACCGAGTTAATTGAGTTTCTCAATGCCCCTATTCCATACTTCTGAGTAGCAATAGTTTTGGTTAATGTTACTCCCAGAATCTCCTGTAACTTATCAGTATCTATGGACATCCCTCTGTCTAGTGTCTCGTCCCACATATTCAAGCCTATCGAAATAGGCAGTCCCATTTCGGCAAGTTGAGTTGTAATTAATAATCCTCTATGAATATTCTTGGCATCTAATATTTGAAGAACCCTTTTCTCTTCATCTCTGAGAAGGATATCACGTGCGACCCTCTCATCCTCTGAATGTGAAATCAGGCTATTTGCTCCAGGAGTGTCAACTACCTCAATTGTATCGTTAGAACCTGCATACATTCCTCTGGTCACTTCTACGGTTGTTCCGGGGTAGTTTGATACGGTGACGTATTTCCCGGTGAACAAACCAAACAGTACGCTTTTACCCACATTCGGGTTGCCTACCAGTGCAATTCGATAGTCTACAGACTTAGACTCAGATTTTTTATCTTTTGCCTCGTGCATTTAACAGCCTTTGCATAAGTATCAATTTATAAATAAGATACAGCACATCACAATCCTTATAATGAGACTCAGTTTCAACTACATGTTATAGATAAACGTATATAAAGTCAAATTATTTAATTCAGACACACTCTTGCGATTTTCTTCATTCACATTTACTGAAGGAGACGGGCTGGTGACTCTTAGATCCCTTGAAGTGTATTCGTGTTCAACTTAATACTCTTTATAGAATCTGGCCTAGAGATTTATCTGAAACCTTAATATAGATATAATGCCATTATCTAATGAAGAATCAGCTCCAGGGTTAAAAATAGTCTGCACTCCCGGCTGTATTGCAAGCCAGGGCAAGACTTGTGCTCTGTATGTTAATTCCACGGCTGTTTCGTGGCTGTC
>JABGRF010000351.1 GCA_018648405.1 Candidatus Scalindua sp. | reverse complement strand
CTTCTGCCGGAAATGCTGACATCTGTCATAAAGTCTATCAATTTTCCAAAATCAATGAGATGGAGATCTGATAAATTATATTTTGCACGCCCGATACGTACGATAATGGCGATTTTCGATAAGGATATTGTCAACCTGGAACTAAATGGCTTAAAGGCTGGTCGTAGTACAAGCGGTCATCAGTTTCTGTCTGACAATATAATAGATATTCCCGATGCTGATTACGGAATTTATAAAGAGAGATTAAAAAGTGAAAATGTAATAGTTGAGATAGACGAAAGACGGGACATTATCAGGAAAGAGATAAATTCTTTCCTTTCCGATTACGGTACTACTCTGGAAGATGAAGAGTTACTTGAAGAGGTGACAAATCTTGTTGAGTTTCCTGGTGCTGTAAAGTGTAGCTTTGATGAGGCGTTTTTGGCAATTCCATCTGAAGTTGTTATAACTTCTATGAAGGATCATCAAAGATATTTCCCTGTTAAGGATAAAGATAGCAAGCTGTTACCTGAATTTATTGTGATTACTGATAGGGGTTCGGGTGATGGTGAGATTATCAGGAAGGGGAATGAGCGCGTTCTGCGGGCAAGACTGGCTGATGCGAATTTCTTCTGGGATGAGGATAAAAAGGTAACACTTCATGACAGACTCAAGGATCTGGAAGGAGTTGTATTTCATGAAGATATGGGGAGCTATATGGACAGGGGGAATAGAATTGGCGACCTGGCATGTTTTATTGCAGAAATGCTGGGCTTTTCTCCCGACAGGTTGGAACAGGTTAAACGTGCGTCCAGCTTATGTAAGACAGACCTTTTGACAGAGATGGTAGGGGAGTTTCCAAAGTTACAGGGGATTATGGGTCGTGAATATGCCCTCGTACAAGGTGAGGATGAAGAGGTGGCAAGATCAATAGCAGAACATTACTTGCCTAGGTATGCTGATGATGTGTTGCCGGAGACCGAAATAGGTACCGTACTCAGCCTGGCAGACAAGTTTGATATTATTACGGGTTGTTTTGCAGCGGGTTTGATCCCTACTGGCTCTCAGGACCCTTATGGGCTTAGAAGACAATCGCAGGGGATAATTCGTATTCTGGAAACTAAAGATCTCCGCTTGTCCTTAAATACGGTTTTTGAGAAATCATTGTCCTGCTTGACTAATGTTTGTTCTGATGGTGATCGTAGCAGGATTTATGTACAGATAATGGATTTCTTTAAGGATAGAATAAATAACATTTATACTGATAAGGGTTATCGTTACGACATTGTCGAATCTGCAATGAAATCCGGTTTTGACAACATATCTGATCTACTTTGTAGGTTGGATATCGTAACCAAGCTCTCCAAAACCCCGATTTGGCAAGATCTTGTAGCTGTTGTAGAGAGAACATTCAACATTGCTAAAAATTGTGAAAACGATGGCGAGGTGAATGAAGATCTATTAGAAGAGGAAGAGGAACGTAAATTGTGGGCTGCATATGAGAAAGAAAAAGAAAACCTGCTTAAGTATGTGAAGCCAAGAGAATATGAAGAGTTGTCGCTTGCATATAATGAAGTATTTGCAAAACCGGTTCATGATTTCTTTGAAAAGGTATTTGTGAATGTAGAGGACGAACAGATAAAGAATAACAGACTTTTGTTAGTCAAAAAGGTGAACGAACTCTATGTCAAGAACATTGCAAACCTCGCATTTATCGTTGAACATGATAGATGAAGCACTCGTAGAATCATTTCTGAACTACCTCATCGTCGAATGCGGTCTTTCTGATAACACCATAAAGGGATATAAGGGAGATCTGCGTAATTTTTCAAATTATCTGCACAATACTGGTATTAAGCATTTTCAGGACCTGCGTGCGAAGATGATAGTAGATTTTATAGAAAACGAAAAGCAGAGAGGACTTTCTGAGAATTCAATCTCCAGGTGCCTTGTTACAGTAAAAATGCTCTATAAATATCTGCTCATGGAAGGGCAGATTTCTGTAAATCCAATGTCAGCTGTCAGCACACTTAAACTCCAGAAGTACTTACCGGAAGTGCTTCATTATAACGCAGTAGAGGAGATGCTGCGGGCGCCGGATTGCAATAATAAGCTTGGTATACGGGATAAGGCCATGCTAGAGCTTATGTATGCAACAGGGGCGAGGGTTTCTGAGGTTGCGTCAATTAAAGTAAG
>JABGRF010000040.1 GCA_018648405.1 Candidatus Scalindua sp. | reverse complement strand
CATTGCTCAATTCAAGCGGACTCAACCTATGAAATATCATATGAGTGATTTCAGATATCGAGCGTACTGTACGGTTAGATACCAGCTCTTTTTCAATACTACTTTAACAATTTTTCCAAAATCTCTTTGCTCGGAGGCCGGTTGTCCTTGTATCGTATCACGCCTTTTTTATCCAAAACGATATTTAAAGGTATGCCTACCACTTTATACAACCTTGCCGCTTCAGCATTAGAATCAAGGGCAACAGGATAGTTTATCCGGTTTTTCCCAATAAAAGAGCTGACCTTTTTTTACTTTCCTGGACGTCAACCCCCAACACCTTAAGGCCATCATCTTTAAGGTCATCGTAATATTCCTTAAGGATCGGTACCTCATGTCTGCATGAAGGACACCATGTAGTACCAAAAACCAGTAGCGTAACCTTATCTTTCGCAAATGATTCCAGTGCTATCTCCTTTCCTTCAATGGATAACAACTTAAATGGGGCCGCCTTCTGCCCTATGTTGACACCTGTTTCGACTTCGGCAAATACTATATTTGTGCTGGATGCTGAAACACACATCACAAATGCACTTAGTAAAAAGACTGAAAATATTCTCATCGTAGTATTCATCTTCCGCCTCCATTTTCTTTCAACTTTACACTTCAAGTCTTATTCAACATTTTTAAAATTTCATCACTATTTAACATTGAAACGACAACATACTGGCTACCAGCATCTTCCCACCCCATAATCTTACAGTGGCCACAATACCCTTCACCATAATAAACGATCTTCTCATCTACGAAGATTTCCTTCATCCCAGAAAAATCAATATTTTTACTATCTCCCGATCCCGAATCGGGATCACAAAATATCATAAATGAAACCGGAGTTTCTCCTCGTATATAAAAAACCTGAGATACCTTTACACCATCAATTTCAGACAATGCCGCTCCAACTAGCGTTGCGTCATTTCCAATTTCAGGCAAGACTATTTTTGAATTAGTTTGGCCCCGTAGATACTCCACGATTGCTGTAGGATCCTGTGAACGTATGTCCAGATCGAGTTGCTGCATCATATAGCTGTGATACTTCGATTCCGCAAGGAAGAGGACGTCATCCTTCTTTGAACTACCCGGTATCACAAAAAGATAAACAACCATAATCATCGCTACCGCAAAGCCAATAGCAGGAACCAGACGCCTGCCGGATAGTAGATTTTTCACCAATGACACAAAAAAGCCAGGCTTCTCTTCCGCTCCTCTTAAAACCGCTTCCACAAGATAATCAGGAGCTTTTACTTCACAAACCGTTTCTCTTACCCGGTTCTGAAGCAGCCTCTCTTTCTCCATTCTCTGACCACACTCACAACACATATCTAGATGTGCCAGAACCTCAATGTTCTTCTCAACATCGAGTTCATCATCAAGAAAGGCATAGAAATATTTTCTAACGTCGTTACAATTCATTTTTCTGTCTCTTTTCCAAATCCATATTTTTTAGCATGACTGGCAAGTTTTTCCTTTAGCATCTTTCGTCCCCTATATATTCTGGACATTACCGTACCAACCGGGCAATTGATTATTTTCGAAATCTCCTTGTAAGAAAAACCCTCAACAATAGAAAGCAGTATCACCATCTGGAAATCATCTGGCAGTGCCTCCAGCGCCCCTTTGATATTATCATCCATAAGGTTATCAAGCACCGACTCATCATCCAGAATTGACGGCGCCATGACCTCTTCCTGCAACGACTCATGAAATGCTTCGACACTATCAAAATCAACCAGAGAAGGCTCACGTTTATCTTTCCGGTATTTATTGATGAAGGTATTCATTAATATCCTGAACAGCCACGCCTTCACATTCCTGATTTCTTTATCATCCTGCAGGAACTTAAATGCCTTCAAATACGTTTCCTGTACCAGATCATTCGCACTGCTCTCATTTTTAGCAAGATACAGTGCAGACCTGTATAAGGCATCTATATGTCCCAGAAGGTGTTCTTTTTGAGTCATGTTTTATTCTTCCAAATAAGAAAACCGCTTTCCTACGTTTAGGACAGGTTGCAAACAAGAGAAATTCCCATAAACAGAAAAAGCCGAAAAATATGATGATTTATTTTAATACTAAACATGATAACTCTCCTCCGATTCTACTAATGTTAAAATCTATGGGCATTGCCCCTGTTTATTCAAC
>JABGRF010000041.1 GCA_018648405.1 Candidatus Scalindua sp. | reverse complement strand
TTATCTTTTTTCCATAAACGCGTTAAAACTCTCTATGTTCGCATCAATAACGCACGGTTTTTCTACGTTATCCATTACTGCTTCCAGCGTTTTCAGGCCGTTTCCAGTGATACAGATTACGATAGACTCATCTCGTGGTAACTTACCCTGCTCTATAAGTTTTTTTGTTACCGCCACAGTTACTCCTCCTGCAGTTTCTGTGAAAATGCCCTCTGTTGATGCGAGGAGCTTTATTCCCTCAACCAGTTCCTCATCAGAAACATCTTCCGCACATCCACCGCTATCATTAATAGCCTGTACTGAGTAAAATCCGTCCGCCGGATTTCCAATTGCGATGGAATGAGCTATTGTATCTGGTATAACAGGAGCGATAACATCACTGCCTTTCTTTACAGCAGTAGAAATTGGTGATGAACCGGAAGCCTGAGCTCCATAAAGCGAGGTTTTAGACTTGTCAATCAATCCCAACTCTGTCAATTCCTTTATTGCCTTGCCTATCTTAATTATCAGAGAACCGCCTGCCATAGGTACAACTATGTGCTTTGGGGCTTTCCATCCAAGCTGTTCTACAATTTCATAACCGTATGTCTTTGAGCCTTCAGCATAATAGGGTCGGATGTTGATGTTGGCGAAAGCCCAACCGTATTTGTCCGCAATCTCTGAACACATCCGGTTCACGCCATCATAGTTACCGTCTATGCCAATTACGTTTGTTCCATAAATTGAGGTACCTATAACCTTTCCCTGCTCTAAATTGGAGGGCATAAAGATATAGCTTTCAAGGTTACCCTGAACTGCCTGTGCGGCAACTGAGTTTCCCAGGTTACCGGTTGTGGCACAAGCGACTGTTTTGAATCCGAGTTCTTTTGCCTTGGAAAGGGCAGCAGAAACGACTCTGTCTTTAAAAGAGAATGTGGGAAAATTTACTGAATCATTTTTTATATATAGTTCATCTACGCCAAGCTTTTTGGCTAAATTATCAGCCTTTATTAATGGAGTATACCCAACCTGAGCCCCCACAGTAGGTTCGCCATCAAGAGGTAAGAGTTCCTTGTACCTCCACATGTTTTTCCCTCGTGATTCAATCTTTTCTCTGCTTATTACTTTCTTTATTGCTTCATATTCGTAATCTACTTCAAGTGGACCAAAGCAGAAACTGCATACATGAAGAGCCTTTTTAGGGTACCCTTTCCCGCATTCTCTGCATTTAAGACCTTTAACAAAACCCATATTCATCTCCAGACAGTTATAAAAAAAGCCTCTTCCTAATCACAAGATAAGAAGGGGCTCCGCGACATTCTTATCTTATCTTCCCCTAGCAGGTAGGAGTTAGCACCAACATCCTGACATTCTGCCAAGATCGGTTGCTGTGGTTTCTCAGGGCCATTCCCTCCACCACTCTTGATAAGTCTAAATTTTCGTTTGAATTCCTAAGTCTAGTTAATATTTAGTTTAAAGTCAACAAATATTATGCAATATTTGGACTATTACCAGCTCCTAAGTGCCAGAGGAGATGTGCCTGACAACCATTCCAGTCATGAGTTTTGGATAGAAATATGTTGCTTTAGGAGGCATTTTGTGCCTTTTAGTTGCAATCTCTTTTATCTGGCCTATTTTTGTTGGATTGAGGAAAAAAGCGATCTGGTATTCTCCTTCGTTTACTCTTGTAACCGAGTCTTCTACACCTTGATTGTATTTGACGTTTTCAGATTTAGAAATATTTTTTGCCTGAATGCCCAAGGCCCTGTCAAATATGACCCCATGTAAGATCCCTGTATCAATAGACTTCCATTCAACATATTCACCTGTCAAAATCGGGTCGAGAAGCTTTTCATCACGTAGTGTTAGAATATAGAATTTTTTGTCACCTTCGCCTATATACATGGCAATTTTATGTTTGTGAGAATCTTCACTGAGTTTTTGTGTTAACATGTCAGCATCACAATCACTTCCCATATCACTAATATCAAAAACCTCATTTAATGAACTCTTTATCTTTTCAGGATCAAGGTCTTTTACATTTCTGGCCAGTCTATGTGTTGGCAAAATCACAAGCCCCGGGTCTTCCATCGAGACACACATCATCATGATATAGTCAGCTGGAGAATCTCCGTTACTGTTCTGCTCCTTTTTTGTTCCATTCACAAGGTCTCTATAAAACAGTGCCGTTTCATAGCGGTGGTGCCC
>JABGRF010000217.1 GCA_018648405.1 Candidatus Scalindua sp. | reverse complement strand
CACCACCGCCAATCACCAGGACATTATTTCCCACCTTTGCGTTGTCATGGCAGTTCGCACTCTTAAGAAATGTTATAGCATCCTGTACTCCATCCAAATCAGTGCCTTCAATAGGCAGGCGTCTTGTTACGGGCAAACCCACAGCTAAAAATGTAATATCAAAATCGTTTTTTAAATTGTCGAAAGGAATATCCTTACCTACGGTTGTATTATATTTTATATCTACACCAAGATCTGTTATAAATTTGATATCTTTATCCATGAATTCTCTTGGCAGGCGGTATGTCGGTACTCCCATGCGAAGCATACCTCCAGGACCGGAGTGAGCCTCAAAGATAGTACATTGATATCCAAGGAGAGACAGATCTTTTGCGGCTGCCAATCCTGCCGGTCCGGCGCCAATGATCGCAATCTTTTCAGAGTATTTGACCTCTGCATGTTTGACCTTACCTTGTGTCGTGTCATTGAAAAAGCCGTCAGCAAGGAAACGTTTAAGCCATGCAATTGCGATAGGCTTATCTATATCTTTCCTTCGACATTCAGTCTCACATGGATGGGTGCATATGCGTCCACAGGCAGATGGTAACGCGTTTCTTTCTGCGACGACCTTTATCGCATCAGAGAACCGTCCCCTTGCGATCAATTGTATATAATCCCGCGCATCCTGCCGTATCGGACAGGCAACGATACATGGAGCTTCTTCATCAGTATCGTATCTGTTTATTTTTGATTTATCCCCAAATACATCTGTCATATATTTTTAGCCTTTATCATGTAAAACAGTAAGCAAATTACCAGCTTTTTAAGAAGGGAATATTCTATTTTGATAATTAGATTATGTCAAGTGAAATTGGATTTGAGAAGATTGTGAAAGAAAATGTTACGCTAAAGACAACACGCAGCGTCTTCTTGCCGTCATGTTTATTTTGTTTGTCAAAAGAAGACTAATTTCAATTTGTTAATACTTAATAATTTAGACCCTGTCTTAAACGGGTTTCTGTCGTGTAATATTTTGGTAATACGTCGTGTCCATACTCAATGGATGCTGACGAAGTTGTTCCACCAAAAATACCACCAATAATGGCCCCGGGAAGAGCGCCAATACCGAAAAAGACAGCACCAATTCCGGCTCCTACTCCTGCTCCAGCCACTGTCATACCAGTAATTTTACCTGGATTTATGAAATCCTGAGCTTCAATTATTTTGTTTAACTCTTTAAAATGTACTGTTACCGATTGAGTGCTATTTTCAGGGACAATCTTAATTTTTTCAGGATTCATTGCTATTATTTGGGCTTTAATCTCTTTTTCATCATTATAGACAATTTTATAAAACTCTTTTTTGCCCAATTCCAACTTGATAGTCTTGTTTTTTGTACAATTAATCGTTCGTTGAAAGTAGTTTCCACTTTTGGGAATAGCTCCGATTTGATCTCCACTTTTGCATAACAAGTAAACTTGCTTGTATCCATGCTCATCGGTTAAGCCTAACCCGGAACGGACACCTACATCGTCTATCCTGAATAGTTCACTTTTTACTCCATCTCCTCTGTCATCAAATACATGAATATCTCTAATCTGGTTAGAAATATTCATCTGTCCCAGAACAGATTTTGTTTGTAACAATAAGATGCAGAAAAATAAAACTACGATTTTTCCAAGCATTAGGAACTCTCCTCTGATTAAGTGTTTAGTGTATTTCAAATGAGATCCATTCTAGACGCTAATTCATCGGTACTCAGCTTAATATATGTTGCTTCATCAATTGAATCTATTATTCTCTCTTTAATTCACCTCATATTTTTCTGTGAAATAACAAGTTGTTCTATAGATTCAAGTATAGATCGAATTCTATAAAATATTATGCCTGTTGCAAGTGTATTCTTAATAACCATCTAGCTGTTATAGATCTTTTTATGACTATATATGTATCTGTGAATTATATGATTTAGTAGTTTTTTCAAATAGGCAGTCAGAAAGTCAAAGATATATGTGTGTGTTGTGACCCAGACGATCTCTAACATAACTTAACAAAAACAAAACACTTGAAACCAGATCGGAAAATTGATAAACTCCTACTCGTTGTATTTGTAGCTTCTCGGCTAATTTTGAGATTAAAAGAGTACTTGATCACTCCACAGATCATTTCGGGGCCCATAGCTCAGTTGGTTAGAGCAACGGACTCATAATCCG
>JABGRF010000117.1 GCA_018648405.1 Candidatus Scalindua sp. | reverse complement strand
CTACCTTGTTTACAAAGGCAAGTGCCTTTACAAAGTTGGAAAACTTGTATGTCTTGCGAATATGATGTTCTTCAACCACATCCCATCCGCATACCTGCTCTTTAAGCTTTTCTAACTCTTCTCCTTTTAAGGGTGGCACTCCCCCTTTACACGGTACGCACTCTTTTTCTGAAAGTGACATCTCCAACTCCTTTCGTAAATAACCTGCCCTACTGCTGGCCTCTGAGTTTTGCCCAGATCATTCCTACATACTCATGAATAGCCATCTCTGCATTTCGAATACCACCTGTTCCTGGAAAGAGAAAAGTCGGGCTTAACCCTTGTCTATCTTTGATACTATGACCAACAGGAGCTGGAATGGGATTCATGCCAAGCTTTTTAAACAGAGCCATTGATCTGGGCATGTGTGAAGCTGTTGTAACTAATGCAAATGGTTCATTGCCAACTATAGGTTTAATAAACAGTGCTTCATCTCTGGTATCTTGAGATTTGGATTCAAGAATTATATCTCTTTCAGGTACTCCCATTTCCCTGGCAACACGTGCCATTATTTCCGCCTCTGAAACCGGATCAAATACAGCACCTCCTGACAAAAGAAGCTTTGCACCTGGATATTTTCTATATATCCGAATTCCTTCTATTAGCCTGACCAGTGAATCTTTACCTATCTGACTTATCAATGGTAATTCAGGATCTGAGGTGTGTCCTCCTCCAAGGACGACAACAAATCTTATTGTAGATTCGTCCTCTGTTTCCGGTACTGCAGATGAACTTCTTATTTCAAACGCCTCATATCTCCTTTCAAGTGGACGGAGAAGTCTGTTTGAAATAATGCCATAGCTGAATAGAGTCAAGATAACCAAACCAACCAATACCAGTATCTTTCCCGCTTTCTGTTTAGTCGTAAACCATAGTAGATATAGGCCCAAAAAAGAGAGCAAAAAACTTATAAGCAAAGGAGATAGAAAAGCCGAAATAATCTTCTTAAGAATAAACATTTTATGAATCCGTAATAAACAATATATAAAAATTCATACTAATGTTAACTATTTACAAAATCAATACTTATTTCCAATAATATTCCCTCATAATCATACCAAATACATGGGTTACAACTTGACATTACCTGATGGCAGGTGTATTTTAAGAAACCATTAAAAGTAAGGCGATCTGCCTCGAAAAAAACCGTATATACAAGGAAAGCAATATGCCTTTTTCAACCCCCATGATGAAACAATATATGAGTATTAAAAGCAAAAACGAGGATGCTCTGTTGTTTTTTCGTATGGGAGATTTCTATGAAATGTTTCACGACGATGCCAGGATAGCCGCAAAAATCCTGGGTATTACATTGACTTCAAGGTCCAAGGGAGAAAAGGCCATGCCCATGGCCGGCATACCATATCATGCAGCCGGTTCTTACATCCCGAAGTTGATAAAGGCAGGGTACAAGGTTGCCGTTTGTGAACAGATGCAGAATGGCACTGAAAAAAATGATTCTAAAGCGGGTACAAAAGGAATTGTTGAACGAGACGTCGTAAGGATTATTACACCCGGCACACTCACCGAAGAGACAATGCTGGAGGATAAAGACAACAATTATCTTTTGTCTCTATTTATACACGATGATAAGGCCGGTTTGTCCTGGGTAGATATTTCGACAGGGGAATTCATGGTTCAGGACATTAACACATGTTATTTGCTGGATGAATTATCCAGGATAAATCCGTCTGAGTGTATTATCCCTGAAAATATTACATTTAAAGAGTTTGATCTTTCTGAAAGAATATCTGCAGATTTCAGTGCGATGGTTACGCGTCGTGCTGACTGGGAGTTTTCACGCGATACGGCATATCAGAAACTTACTGGCCATTTTTGCACTGCTTCACTGGAGGGATTTGGATGCGAAAATATCGGCCCCTCTCTCAGTGCGGCAGGAGCGCTGATTAGCTACCTTAATGAAACACAGAAGACTTCCCTGAAACATATCAATAAGATTGAGAAGTTTTCGAGCCATAATCGTCTTATCCTGGACCATTCCACACAATTGAGCCTGGAGCTGGTCAAAACTTCTAGGACACACCAGAAGGAAGGTTCCTTATTGGGAGTCATGGATCGGACGAAGACCCCTATGGGAGGACGGCTGATAAAGGGCTGGCTGGTAAGCCCGCTTAGTGTATCCGAGGATATAAATATCA
>JABGRF010000364.1:10030-14111 GCA_018648405.1 Candidatus Scalindua sp. | reverse complement strand
TAAGTGCTAAAAAAAACCTTGAGCCGGTTATCAGTCCATTATCTACAATTAAAGCTGGTAAAACAGTAAAGGTAGTATATATTTCAACTAAATCACACGCTAGCCTGGACAGGCTTTCTGGAATAGGAGTAATTCCCGGGCTTGAACTTACAATTCATCAAAAGTTTCCCAGCATGATCCTGCAATATGGAGAAACTCAACTGGCACTGGATAATGATATTGCAAAAAATGTATTTGTTCGTATAATTCAAAGCTGAATTCATCATCCGATTAAATAATCTTAGACATACCACTCCCGTTAGACTTCGGACTACTAATTATTGTTATTTGTACTGTCGAAATTACCTTACTGAATAAATAACTAATACAGAGGTTTTAATATGAAATATTTAGTGTGCAAAATCACAATATGCCTGTTACTTATTCTCGTAATACAAAGTAATTTCCCAACTATAGAACGTGCGTTCGGTAAGGAAAAAACTGTAAATTCTGCACCAGCAACCCGGCCAGACCCTTTCTTGAGACCCGAAATCGAAGGTGACCATATTAGTGAAGCCAATATTTTGTTTACAATTGACGAAGCTGATATAGAACCTGCTGGAGACGCAATACAAGAATCTGTTACTGAGAAGAAAAATATAGAGATAGATAGGGTTAAGAAAAACAAGAGTAAACTTACCCAGGAATTGATTGCAGAGTATCTAAAGAAGGGTAAAAAATTCGAGGCAAGAAATGAATTGTCTGATATTTATTTTAAAGAAACTGATCAAGATGAAAAGAATGAGATAAAGAAAATGCTTGATGAATTGAATAAGGTTCTTGTGTTTTCCAGAACTCCAAGTCCTGATGCTATTTTTTACAAAGTCAAACCAGGCGATTCACTGGTAAAGATAGCAAAGAAGTTTGATATCAGTTATGCTTTTATTATGCGTATTAACAACAAAGCTCGAACCCTTATCAAGATAGGAGAGCGTTTAAAAATCTTGAAAGGAGAGCTATCTCTTTTGGTAGATAAAAGTGATTATACATTGACAATATTACTTAATGGTCATTTTATAAAACAATATCCTGTAGGTATTGGCAAATCAAATAAGACGCCTGTAGGAGAGTTTATTGTTGACAATAAGTTAATAAATCCAACATGGTATTCTCCAGAGGGAGTATATCCATATGGCAATCCTAAAAATGTCTTAGGAACACGGTGGATAGGTTTTGAAGATAGAAATGACCTTTATGGCTACGGAATACACGGTACGGCTGATCCAGACTCTATTGGTAAGGACATGTCAAATGGTTGTATACGAATGAGGAATGAAAATGTTGAAGAGTTATTTGATTTTGTGAAAGCAAAAACACGTGTAGTTATGCAGGAGTAATTGCACTTAAGATTAATATGTGTTGATTTATGATATACAGACAGCAAGAAACGGCTGCTGAAAAAATATAGTGAGAAAGGATTTAAGAAGTGGATTGGAGTATTAATAGGGGTTCACATGTCTGTTCCCTCTGTGAAAAAATATTTCCGGAAGAAGAGATCTATCTTTCAGCTCTTTATGATGAAAACAATGAATTCTTAAGGAGGGACTTTTGCCTGGAATGCTGGGATAAAGAGGGCACGGAGAAAAGCTTTTCATACTGGAAAACAAAGATTTCGAAAAAACCTGAAAAGGTGGAGAGATATGCAAAAATAGATGTTTTTTATGATCTGTTTAATAAGCTGGAGAACGAAAAAGATTTATCGAGGGTGAACTTCAGGTATGTGCTCTCCTTATACTTAATAAGGAAAAAAGTATTGAAGCTGATATCTTCACACAAAACTAACGAAAGTGAATATATGGTCCTCCATAACGTAAAGGAAGGCACAGATACTGAGGTGCTAAAGCCTCAGTTAAATAAGGAAGAAGTGTTAGCCGTTACAGACGAAATAGGCAAACTCGTGAATTGCACACCACAAATCAGTCCTGATAATGGATCTATAGCAGGTAAGTAGAAACGCTCGTCTGACAGATTGTTTAAAGTGAACTAAAGCATTCTTACTTTAGTCACTTCAAACCCAATGTGCACAATGTCTCCCCTTAAGCCGTTGCAGCAGTAGCCTCAGCAGTAGCAGCTTCCTCTGGTATATTGTATGAACAGCCCTCACAGTCAACTAGAATTCCCTGGTTTTTTTTCTGCTTAAGCTTTGTACGCAATTTATCGATTGTCGTTGCCGTAATCGACGGGTCTCTCTGTAGTCTGAACAAATCACGCCTTATTCGTCTTGTCTTCTTTATGCTCGGACATACTGACCGTGCGACTCTTGATGGACATATGCTAACTATCTTCTTTTTGTTTATTCGTTTTTCCATTGTTTTTCCTTAAATGTTATCTGTGTTTACCTCAAGAAACTCTAATGTTTTTCTTGCCGCTATTTGCTCTGCTTCCTTCTTGTTATTTCCTAATCCGGTACAATGCTCTACATTGTGAATTAAGGTTACTACTTCAAAAGTCTTATCGTGATCAGGTCCGCTCTGTTTGATTATTTTATATCTGGGTATATGCCCTTGCTGTCTCTGGCAAAAATGCTGAAGTATTGATTTATAATTCTTATCATGCTTGTTGTCACACACAACATCAATTTCACTCTTCAGGCATCTCAGGGTAAAATCATAAGCTGCTTCTAAGCCGCTATCTAAATAAATCGCAGCAATGATCGCTTCAAAAACATTTGCTATTAGCGATTTAGGGAATGAACGGCTTGCCATCAACCCTTTTCCAACGGAGATAAATTGCTTCAAGCCCATCTCCGCTCCAATTTTAGCCAGTGCTGCACGGCTCACAACGACAGATTTAATTTTTGTTAACTTCCCCTCTGAATAATCAGGAAATTTCTTAAATAAATATTCAGAGATAACCATCCCTAAAATAGCATCGCCAAGGAATTCTAATCTTTCATTACTGGGATTATAAGCCGTTTTAAACGATGTATGAGTCAGCGCATTTTCAAGCAGTTTAATATTATCGAAAGAATAATCTAGCGTCTTTTGGCAATCAGCAAGTTTGTCTTCCAATTCATTATTATCAGCTGTTAGTGTCATTTTTTACGAATTTTTTTTCCTTAAATAACATCGATTCCTCAATTGCCGTATATTTAGTGGATGCTTCGATTAATTCTACGGCCGTACTTTTACGAAATGACACAACTTCTACTCTACAGCCATGGGCTTTTAACATCTCCACAAGAGGCACAAAATCACCATCTCCAGAAACGAGGACTATTGTATCAAGTTTTGGCGCTATTGCAATAGTATCTATAGCTATGCCCATGTCCCAATCACCCTTGGCAGTTCCGTCCGGCCTGAGGCGCAACTCTTTAGTCTTTATTTCATAGCCCAATCTCTTAAGTGCATCTGTAAATCCAGATTGATCAACATCAGGTTTATGTACCGCATAAGCTACTGCTCTGATTAATTCTCTCTTTTCCACTGCAGCCTGTAACAACTTACTATAGTCAATCTTAGATTGATGGAGTGCTTTTGCTGAATAGAACATATTCTGTACGTCAACAAAAATCCCCATCCTTTGTTTAAACATTGTAACGGGTTCGTTTGGCATGTCTTATCCTATAAACTTCTTTTAATTATGAGTAAAAATAATAAACCAGCATAAAATACATACAACTTAGAAACGTAAAATAGATACTAAAAACAAAGAAGCACTATAATATAGATTCATACAACAACATCAACAATCTGTATTTTGATTCTGCTGTAACATATATAAATATATACAGATATGTGATTGTGGGTTTCCTATCAGGCATTAAGCCCTTAGTCCACAACGAGTTACCACGGGGAGGAAGAAAACCTGACGATTGATCTCCTTGCCTAGATTGAGCGTACATGGTAAGACCTTTAATCCTAATAGGTTAAAAGAATTTATCGATCTAATCTCTAACATATCTTATCCAGTTTTTTAGAACAGTCAACAAATAAAAAGATTGAAAATCACCATTATTCATGAATTGTTATTTTGTTGACAGTATCAGTAGGTTTTGTTATATTTTTAAGTCCTAAAATATCCTATAACCTACTGAGATTAT
>JABGRF010000364.1:0-9930 GCA_018648405.1 Candidatus Scalindua sp. | reverse complement strand
GTAGGTTTTGTTATATTTTTAAGTCCTAAAATATCCTATAACCTACTGAGATTATTAATATTTATGTACATCTCTGAACCAAAAAAACATATATGAATCTTGACAAATTGAGAAGGAAAATTGACGCCTTCGATTCGAAAATTATTGAACTATTCAATGAAAGAGCAAATGTTGTAAAAGAGATAGGGGCCATAAAAAACCGCAAAAATGCTCAAATTTATGCTGCTGATAGGGAAAAACAGGTATTCGAGAAGGTTTCCGCTAAAAATAAGGGGCCTCTAAGCGATAAATGCCTTTTTGCTATTTATAGAGAGCTTATGGCAGGCTCTATAATGCTCGAACGACCTGTTAAGGTTTCATATTTAGGACCCGAAGGCACATTCAGTTATTTTGCGGCAAAAGAGAAGTTTGGTTCTTCAATTGAGTATATACCACTAAATGGGATTGATTCAGTCTTTAAGGAAGTAGAGAGTGAACAGGCCGATTATGGTATTGTTCCCGTTGAAAATTCAACTGAGGGTGGTATTAGAGAAACCCTGAATATGTTCATCGAGTGTGATGTGAAGATTTGTGCTGAAATCAACATGCCAGTACATCACAATCTGATGGCAAAGTGCAAAAAAAGTGAAATCAAGAAAATATATTCAAAACCTCAGGCTCTTTCTCAATGCAAGCTCTGGTTAACAAACAATTTTAAAAAGGTCGATCTTCTGGATATTGGGAGCACGGCTGAAGCGGCTAGAATTGCATCAAAAGAAAAATATTCAGCAGCAATTGCGCACTCAGAAGTAGCCCGGATTTACGGCTTGAAAATCATTAAAAGAAATATCGAGGATTACGCAAAAAACATCACAAGGTTCTTTGTATTGAGCAGGGAATATTCGCCTCGCACCGGCAATGATAAGACCGCCATTATGTGCCACACAAAAAATGAGGCAGGTGCACTATTAAAAATATTAGAGCCATTCAAGAAACACAAAATAAACCTTGCGGATATAGAGCCACTACCAACAAAGAAGAAGGCATGGGACTATTGTTTCTTCATTGATTTTGCAGGACATGCAGATGATGATAAAGTTAAGCTTGCGCTTAAAGAGGTCGGTAAGAAGTGTATTGACATGAAAATAATGGGTTCCTTTCCTGTTGATTCTGTGAAGAGATGAAAAAACAATATATTGCTGGAAACTGGAAGATGAATCTAACTTTGGATGAAGCTAGAGACATTGCAAGAAAGCTTTGTGATGGAATAGCTGATGCGGAGACAGTTGACATTGGAGTGTTTCCGCCGTTTGTTTATCTTAAAGATGTTTGTGATATCCTCAGTGACAGCAAGGTTTTTGTTGGTGCGCAGAACATGAATATGGAACAGCATGGTGCATTTACCGGAGAAGTTTCTGGAGGGATGCTCAAAGATATTGGCTGTACGCACGTGATAATTGGGCATTCAGAACGCAGAACGATATACAAGGAAACAGATTCAGAAATTAACTCTAAGTTAAAGGCGGCGTTGCTTAATGACCTGCAACCGATTCTGTGTGTTGGCGAGAGTCAGGATGAGAGAGATGCTGACAAAACCAGAGAGGTAGTGGAAAAGCAGTTGTCAGGTGGGTTGTTAGATTTGAAACCTGAACAAGTAGAGGGGTTGACTATTGCATATGAGCCTGTATGGGCAATAGGTACCGGTAAAACGGCAACACCTGAGCAGGCTAATGAAGTACACGCATTCATCAGAAACACATTGAGAAGTAAATATGGCGATGACACTGCTCAAAGTATTCGAATCCAATATGGAGGAAGTGTGAATGCTGGAAATGCTAAAGAGCTTTTGGGACAGCCTGAAATAGATGGAGCTCTGGTTGGTGGAGCCAGCCTGGATCCAAATTCTTTTTTAGATATAGTGTCTAAAGCCGCAAGCTTTTCATAGACTTTTGTTTTATTAACAATTTTATTTTATCTGTATGTTTTTTCATCTGTTTTAAAAGAGGTAAATTTTATGAATTCGAAATGGATTACGGCAGTTGTTATTATTTTTGGCTCGCTGACCGTGTTTTTTATTCTAGGCTGGTCTACCGTATTGAAATCTGCATTAATTTTTTCATGTATTGTCTTGATTATAAGCGTACTGCTACAATCAGGAAAGGGTGGTGGTCTGGCTGCTATTGGTGGTCTGGCTGATCAGTCAGCCATGGGAGCACAAACAGGTGGCATCCTGACAAAGGTCACTTACCTTGTTGGTGCAGTTTTTATTATTGCTACGCTTTTTCTGACAAAAATGACATTAACATCAATGCATGGAGTTGATAACATTCGGACAGAAATGTCTACTTCACTTGAGCATGATCATGCCAGCCATGAAGGTACGGTCGATGAACATGCCGGCCACAACCATGCTCCTGGCGAACACGTCGACCATGCACAAGCTGTAACGGAAAATGCTGTAGGAACGGCAAAATCAGTTGGAATGAAGGCTGTTAGTGATGTGAAAGAGACGATAGAAACTAAAGTAGAATCAATAACTGAAGAAAAGAAAAATGATTAAGAGCATGACTGGCTTTGGCCAATCGGAATTGAAGGACGAAGAGAAGACAGTCATTGTAGAACTTCGATCTGTAAATAACAAATACCTTAAGATCAACCTTAGGATTCCTGATATATTGTCAGGTGTTGAAGACAAGATTGAAAAACTCCTGAAGAAAGAGCTGGTACGAGGGACTGTCAACATGACAATTGAATATAAATCATGTGACCAGGTACCTAAGTGTGTGATTAACAAAGACGTACTAAAAGAGTATCACGACATAATAAATGATGCACGAAAAGAGATATCGATCCAACAGGATGTCACATTAGATAATCTTATCTCTCTCCCTGGTGTTCTGGAGTTTAAGAGAGACGGCGGAAAAGAAAAAGCTGAAGATGATGAATTCTGGCCAGAACTGGAACAACTAGTCAAGCTCTCTATAATTGACCTAAAGAAAATGAGAGAAGCAGAGGGCCAAAATCTGCGAATCGAAATAGACAAGTGGAAGGATAAAATCGTTGTCTTGCTGGACAAAATAGAAACGATGGCTCCTAAGGTAGTTTTGGAGTATAGCAGTAGAATTCAAGAACGAATATCTACTCTACTGGCAGGCATAGATAGCAAGATAGAACAGAGTGATCTACACAAGGAAATTGCAATCTTCGCTGACAGGTGTGATATTTCTGAAGAGCTGGGAAGGCTAAGAAGCCATATTTTATTATTTGATAACGTCATGGATAATGAAGAACCGAATGGCAGAAAACTAGAATTCATAGTACAGGAAATGTTTCGTGAAGCAAATACAATAGCATCCAAAGCAAACAACTCCGATATAATTAAAGACGTGATTTCAATCAAGACAGAGATTGAACGGATGAAGGAACAGATTCTAAATTTAGAATAACTCAACAGTTGTTATATTAAGTCTGGATGCAATTGTGTCAGTCGATAAAAAAAGTAGTAATCTGGTAATTATTTCAGGCCCGTCAGGAAGTGGCAAGACTTCCATCTGTAATGAACTGACGAAATGTCCGAAAGTAAAGCAATCAATTTCCTATACCACGAGAAAGCCCAGAGATGGTGAAATTGAAGGTGTTGATTATTGCTTTGTAGAAAGAAGTGAGTTTGAGAAGCTTGTCAATGAAGACAAGTTTATTGAACATGCTGAGTACTGTGGCAATCTATACGGAACACCTGTTGGGCCTGTTAGTGATGTATCAGATGATGGTAGCATATTCATACTTGCTATCGATGTTAAAGGTGCAATGCAGGTTATGAAGAAAAGGCCTGATGCTATTTACATCTTCATAATGGCACCTGATGATGAAACGCTGAAACAGAGACTAAAGAACAGACTTACAGAAGATGATGAAATAATCAATAAAAGATTTTTGGCGGCCAAGGAGGAGATGGAAGCCAGTAAGCATTATGATTATTGTGTTATTAATGACAGATTAGATGATGCAGTAAAAGAGATTGAAGAGATCCTGCAAATATAGTTTCTTTTGATAAGATAGCCTGTAAGGAAATTCTGTTAATCTTAAATGGTTGCCAGGTTTTCCATCAGGATGATAGACATTCTGGTAACTGTATGGAAATTAGTATAATCTAACTCTGATCAGACATGACTAAAAATATAATATTAGGTGTTACAGGTAGTATCGCGGCATTCAAAGCGGCAATAATTGTATCAAAACTGAAGAGCCTGGAATTTGATATTACCGTAATAATGACAAAATCCGCTCAAAGCTTTATACACCCACTGACGTTCAGAACACTTTCTCAAAACAAGGTAGTTACCGATATATTTATTGACGAAAGTGTATACAACCCACAGCATGTTTCCATTGCACACAAAGCAGATTTATTCGTAATAGCACCGGCTACCGCTAATGTTATTGGCAAATTAGCTTCCGGCATTGCTGACGATGCACTCACCAGTACAGTTATGGCCTCGAATGTTCCAGTATTAATAGCTCCTGCAATGGAAGAGAATATGTATATGAACCCGATAACACAAAGGAACATAAATATCCTTCAGGAGGTTGGGTATAAATTTATCGGACCTGAAAAGGGCAGACTTGCTTCCGGCAAAACTGGTGTTGGACGTTTGGCAGACGTGGAGTTGATAATTAAAACAATAGTGGACGAGCTTGCAAACAGTGCCGATTCTATCGCTAATTTGCCGGTTAACCACACAGACGAAGTTAATGGACGAAAAGAGAGTAATGCAGAAAATAAAGCTGAAGATAAAGAGAAAAAAAGGCTGCGAGGACCTGCCGTTACCAGGTTATATGAGTCAGGCCGCAAGCGGCATGGATCTGTACGCAGCAGTTGAAAATGATACTGTCGTAGAGATAAATGAAATCAAATTAATTCCGACAGGAATCTTTATTGCTCTACCATTCGGGTATGAAGCACAGGTCAGACCGAGAAGCGGACTGGCATTGAAATTTGGGATAACATTAGTAAATTCTCCAGGAACGATCGATAGTGATTACCGGGGTGAAATAGGTATAATCTTATCCAATCATGGTAAGGATAAGTTTGTAGTAGAGAGAGGTATGCGTATAGCACAATTAGTGGTTCAACCTGTTGTTCATGCTGAGCTGGAAGAGGTAGATGACCTGGACGAGACCCATAGAGGAGAAGGTGGGTTCGGACATACCGGGCATTAAATAGTACTGAAAGAAGTGATAAAATTAGACCGTTATTTATAAATTAGCAGCCTGGCAGCAATAATTGTTACTTTTGAGGAGCTAATTTTTTTATGCTAAGAACCAGAGTTTTTCACTCAGCGTATTCAATTATTATCTGCACCGTTGGAATATTTATTTTAATAAGTATAGCTACGTTCTCACCAAATGACCCTCCTTTTGCAAATTATCCCGTCAACAACCCTGTACAAAATTACTGTGGTAAAATAGGAGCCGGTGTCTCCGGTTGCCTGCTGACATGTATAGGTATAACATCATATCTCTTCGCACTGTTAATCGGCGCTTTAGGAATATCACTGTTCATTAAGAGAAAGATTGAAATTCTATGGGTGAGAATTCTTGGTGGAATACTTCTTATTTTTTCGATTTCGCCGATCCTGGGAATTCTTGACAACTTTGGAAACATATTCTCGTACCCGCCTAAAACAGGTGGTATTGTTGGAATGATTGCGGCATTCAGATTAACAGAATATCTTGGAATCCCCGGAGCATGTATTCTTCTGACAATGGGATTTGTTATTTCTATAATGCTTATTTCCAATAAGTCTCTGGAGTCATTTTTTGGCTGGGCTTATAAGAGGATAGGCAGGATGATTGTTTCTAAAACAATAGCAAC
This sequence comes from Candidatus Scalindua sp., assembly GCA_018648405.1. Taxonomy (GTDB): domain Bacteria; phylum Planctomycetota; class Brocadiia; order Brocadiales; family Scalinduaceae; genus Scalindua. Next base: position 4,076 of record JABGRF010000364.1, on the reverse strand, counting down.
TGATGAAACTCAGGTTGCTTCCGATAGCGGTCTTGATGATGAAGCCTTTGGAGCGCATAGCAACATTATTGAGGATGAACTTGACAGTGTCATGGCACCGCCCGCACCTGTGAAACTAAAGCCAAGAAAGGGGGCTTCTCTTTTAAAAGAGAAAGAACAGAGTATACCTAAAAGCAGAAGCACCAAATTCAAAAATACAGATTATGTCCTTCCTCCTATATTGCTTCTAGATCCACTGAAAAGACATAAACTTGACAGTGATGAGCATATCATGGAGAAAGCGAATGTATTAAAAGAGACATTGCTCCAATTTAAAATTTCTGCTGAGGTTGTCGGTATGGAAAAGGGCCCATCTGTTACCATGTATGAATTGGAGTTGGCACCCGGTACAAAGGTAGGGAAAATTTCTAATCTTTCTGATGATATCGCTATAGCCCTGAAGGCTCCGAGTATACGTGTTGTTGCACCTATACCAGGCAAATCTACCATTGGGATTGAAGTACCAAATACTCATAGAAAACCCGTACAGATGCGAGAGTTGTATGAGACAGTAAGTAAAAATAGTAATAAACGAACAATACCCTTACTATTGGGCAAAGATATTGCCGGGTACCCTTTAATATCAGATCTTGCAGCAATGCCGCATTTACTTGTTGCCGGTACTACCGGTTCAGGAAAATCTGTATGTCTAAACTCCATAATATTGAGTATACTCCTTTTCCAAAGGCCTGAAGAGTTAAAATTGATATTGATAGACCCGAAGATGGTGGAGTTTACCGCTTTTAAGGATATTCCGCACTTGATTACACCTGTTGTTACAGACATGAAGAAGGCTGCTGGTGTTTTAGAATGGGCTGTTACAAAAATGGACGATAGATATAAGCTGCTGGCAAAGGCTGGTGTTAGAGACCTTGCCGGATATAATAAGCTGAGTGATTCAGAGAAGAAAAAGAGAGTTGATCCTGAGGGGGTAGCGAATCCTGATGATATTCCACTGCATATGCCGTGTATGGTAATTGTTGTCGATGAGTTGGCAGATTTAATGATGGTTGCTTCAAAAGAGGTGGAAGCTTCAATTATCAGGCTATCTCAGAAGTCCAGAGCAGTAGGTATTCATCTTGTCGTCGCAACCCAAAGACCGTCAGTTGACGTAATTACAGGCTTGATAAAATCCAATTTACCATCTAGAATCTCATTTCATGTCTTTTCAAAAGTAGACTCACGTACGATTTTGGATCAAAATGGAGCTGAAAAACTTTTAGGTAAGGGAGATATGCTGTTCCTGCCGCCTGGCACTTCCAAGCTTTCTCGAGTGCAGGGGGTATATGTCAGTGATGATGAGATCAACAGAGTTGTTAATTACCTTAAACAGATGTCTCAACCAGAATTTAGTCCTGATTTAAAAATATGGCAGAGCTCTGCCAATGAAGACAATACTGCAAAAGATGAGCTTTATGAAGAAGCAGTTCGAATTATTTTAGAAACACAGCGTGGATCTGTATCATTGCTTCAACGCAGACTGGAGATTGGATACTCTCGTGCAGCCAGATTGATAGATTTGATGGCTGACGATGGAATTGTTGGAGAATATAAAGGAAGCCAGGCAAGAGAAGTATTTGTTGCACTTGAGGATTGGGAGTCACAGAAAAAGTAAATAAATAATATGGACATTGAAAATAAAAAACCAGATATACAGAATAAGGAGTTTAATGTGAAAAAAAGTGTCATTTTTAATATACCGAATAGAATAACTCTTTCACGGCTCTTGCTTGCTATAGTTTTTTTTGTTCTTCTAACTCACAGACACTTTAATGTAGCACTCGTTATATTCTTTGTAGCCGTTGCAACAGATTGGCTGGATGGATATTTGGCCAGAAAATGGGAATTATCAACAGATCTGGGGCGCCTTGTTGATCCTTTTGTTGATAAGGTTATTATATGTGGAACTTTTATTATCTTTGTTAGTGTTGCAGAAAATCTTCTTGCACCGTGGATGGTAATTACTATCGTAGCCAGAGAGTTTCTGGTCAGCAGTATAAGGGGCTTTTCGGAATCAAAAGGTGTAAAATTTGCCAGTAATATATGGGGAAAAACTAAGATGTTCATACAGTCGTGGACTATATGTTCAATGCTTCTCTATTACGCTCACTTTGAGAATGTTACCTGGGCAGAATATTTAGTCACTGCCTTCTTGTGGATCACGATTATAGTTACTATCGGCTCCGGCATGACCTACATCTACTCAGCAAAAAAGACATTACTGGCTGCTTAATATGATTGCAACCGGTAATGTCTTCTAATATTGCACTTCTATATCACACGTTAAACAATCTTGAAATGTATATCTTTTCAAGATAATGAATTACTCTTTAAGAACAAACATTCCTTCCATGTTGCCCGTCAGCACCACTTTGATTCTGTCGTGCCATAGCTTACCAAACTCTTTAATCTGCTCATCAGTGCCTGTTCCGCTAACTGACAGAGGCATTAACTCTCCCATCTTAGGATCAGAGGGAAGCATACTGTTGTTATATGATACCTCTACTTTTTTTCCATTGTCCATTCGTTCAAAGATTGCTGAACATATTGCACCAGCTGGTGCATCGCTGCTTTCGTCGAAAGTCAACAGATTGAACCTGTTAAATTTACCTCCGCCTAATCCATGAAATCCACTCTCTCCTGCAGCGCCTGTTATAAGAGTAACTACTTGAGAAATTGGACCATTAACCTTATAGCCAATACCACCTCTAAATGTTACCTTAATGTTACCTCTAACAGGTATTTCATCTCCGTGGAGATGCTTCAATGCAATCAGAGTTAATCTGTACGCACCTGAAACCGCAGGGCATGAATGACCGGCAGTTTTCACAGCATCCTCATATCCATATACAAAAGGTTCATTCTTGTCCATAGCGCCTAAAGCTACGGCAAGAGGATCATTCATTTTAATTGTTTCAACCTCATCAATAAAATCTATATTAAACTTTGTCTGGCCTTCTGCCATTACTCTACCTCCAAATATGATTGTTAAAAACAAAAAAGATAATAAGATATTCAAATGTATTACTAGTTTCAGTTTTGATTGTTTCAATGATAATACTCCCGTTAATCTGCTAATTACTAATTCTAGAGCGAAATCCTTTTATAATAACTATGTACGATCCTACCCCGATCATTAGATTTAATAGGTTAAGGGGTAATGGTAGCAATTTAAAGCCGAGGAATACGGTTTCAAATAACAGAACAGTACCCAGAATTAAGTAGAAAGATATCAAGAACCAGTTCAACCCGGTTACAGTCTTATTACAGTTTGTACATTCATACGTATTCTTGTTGCAGGATGGTATAAAACCAAAAATAATACCGGTCATCTCTTTAAATTGTAATGGATTAGAACAAGTTGGACAATTTTTCATAACGTAATGTAATACTAAAAGAGTTAATTATAAATGTTGAATGTTAAAAATCAATGTCTAAAATACCGATTGATGTTTACTTTATGATTTTTCGCGATATGCGTGATTGAAATGTTTATCGTATAATTTTGAATAATCAAAATTCCTGGAGAGCACTTCACCAACAATAATCATTGCAGTCTTTTTAATACCATTTTGAATTGTCGCATCTACAATGTTGGTAAGGTCTGAATTAATTATTTTCTCATCTTTCCAACTCGCTTTATATACTATCGCAACAGGGCAGTCATTTCCATAAGCGGGTTTTAGTATCTCTGCAACCCTCTCAATTTCTTTAACACTCAGGAATATGCAGAGAGTCGCCTTTGTTTTTGAGAGCACTTCCAGCTTTTCAGTTTCAGGTACTGGAGTTCTTCCTTCAATACGTGTAATAATAATTGTCTGTGATACACCTGGTAATGTAAGCTCTTGTTTTAATGCTGATGCCGCCGCGAGAAACGAGCTTACGCCGGGGATCACCTCATAATCAATCCCAAGTTTGTCCAATTCAGACATCTGCTCCTGTATCGCTCCATATATTGATGGATCTCCTGTGTGAACCCTTGCAACATCAATATCCATCTCTCTTGCTTCTTCCATGACCTTAATGATCTCTTCCAG
>JABGRF010000221.1 GCA_018648405.1 Candidatus Scalindua sp. | reverse complement strand
TGAAAATTCGTCTTCATCCTCTTTTGCCTGCTTCAACTCAATCTCAACGCCATATTCAATACCTAACAGTTCAATAAGTTCACCATCTAAACCCTGATTTATCGTAGCAAAAATATTATGACCAATCAGCAACTTCGAAATTATATCTCCAGCTTTTACCCCTAAAGCCGCAGACACATCTTTAATTGTTGCTGGCAACTCTACCGTAACCTTGCTTTCTTTTTCCTTCGGCTGAACAGCTACTGTTTCTTTAGGCGCTTCCTTTGTACGTTTTTCAAATCTCCGAGGCCTTTTTTGTTGCGAAACCTTTGTAACCTCTTTCCACCTACCTTTTATTAAGTCTTCTCTCGCCTTTTGCTTCCATAGAGGAATACGTCTCCGCACAGCCGTTGCATCTGCATCCTTAGAAGCAGGCTTTGTGGCGTCTGCATTTGTGGCGCCTGCCTCTTTAGGAACAGCCTTAGTAGCATCATCAGTATCTTCTTTCTTAGCACTTACCTTTTTGGCCTCAGGAGTGTCAGCTTTTTCTTTAACAGAAACACCTTGCCCTGCTCCGTCCACTAATTTACTGCGCAATAGACGAACTTGTTCATCTGTCAAAGCATTCGCATGGTGCTTAATATCTGCAAAACCATACTCTTGACACTTTTCTATCAAAAAGCTATTTTTGAATCCTAAATCTTTTGCCAGTTTATTAATTCGTACCATATATAAAATAATACTCCCAGAATAGCGTTACTAATTAGTATTTATTTTTCGACTTCTTCGCTACCAGCATCTTCGGTCAGACTCGCTTCTTCGACTTCACTGCCAGTATCTTCGGCCAGACTCGTTTCTTCGACCTCACTGCCAGCACCATCTTCACTTGAAACTGTTCCGTCTACGTCTTCCTCAACTGTACCGCCTGACTCTTCACGCTCACGCTCACGCTCCAACTCTACTTCTGTAATAATATCAATATCCCAACCTGCTAGTTTAGATGCAAGCCTTACATTCTGTCCTCTTTTGCCAATAGCCAATGAAAGCTGATCGTTCGGAACTACAACCGTAGCAACTTGATTTTCCGGAGACAGCAGGATCCCAGTAACTTCTGCAGGTTTCAGAGTATTGGGAATAAAAACTTCCTGTTCTTCATCCCAACGAATAATATCTATTTTCTCTCCATTCAGTTCGTCCACAATGTTTTTTATTCTTGTCCCTCTCACGCCAACACACGCACCTACACAATCGACATTAGGATCCTCTGAGAATACGGCTATCTTAGTTCTATAACCTGCCTCTCTCACCAAACCTTTTATTTCAACAATCTTCTCCGGTATTTCCGGTACTTCGAGCTCAAAAAGCTGTCTCACAAAATTAGAATGAGTTCTAGAGAGCAAAATCTTCACCCTATGGCCTGCCTTCTTCACCTCACCAACGATACATCTTACTCTCTCCCCAGGGCGATGAAATTCATTACTGATCTGTTCTGACTTCGGAAGATATCCTTCCGTTTTACCAAGGTTTATGATTATGGTAGGCCCTTCAAACCGTTGCACCATACCACTTACTATCGTACCTTTTCTATCAGCATAATCATTGTAAATTACATCTCTTTCTGCTTCTTTAATTTTCTGAATTATCACCTGCTTGGCCGTTTGAGCAGTTATTCTCCCCAAATCAGAAAGGTCTATTTCCTGTTCTCCCTGCATTGCCACAATATCCCCGGTCTCCCTGTCGATATTAATTGCAATCGGCTCGCTGGTTTTCAAATGTTTTCTGGTAGCAGATTCCAAGGCGGCTTCGATGCCCTGAAAGACTATGTCCTTGTCAATGTCCTTGTCTTTGTGTAATAACTCTACTAACCTTAATAAACTCTCATTATCCATTTAATTCTTTCCAATGCTTAAAAAAAAAAGTGGGCAAAATCCCACTTTTCTATAACGACCTGAAACAACTCCGATTATTAGAAATCCCCTTGTGATCACTTCATTTAAGTTCTCTCATTGAACTTCCATTAATCCAGTTGATATAGACTCTAGTGCAACTATTATGCGTAAGGAACATTTCCACCTTTTTAATCTTTTCTAAGGTACTAGAAACAAGTGACTTTCAACTACGCCCTCAACGAAACAGATAATAACAAAAAAAGCTTTTTTGTCAAGTTCATTTTTGTTTTTAAATTTCTCTAAGTAGTTTCTACAAGGCTATTTATTAAGATAAGTATTTGACAAT
>JABGRF010000347.1 GCA_018648405.1 Candidatus Scalindua sp. | reverse complement strand
AATAGGATTGTGGTGAAGGCACTTTAGCTTACTTTAAACTTTAAGCACTTTAAACTTTTTATGGGCATATCAGAAGTTATAACATTATATATAATTGGCTTAACTGCGATAACAATTGAGTTATTCATACCGGGAGCTATAGTTGGAATTTGTGGTGCCGGTTGTGTGATTGCAAGTGTAATATTTGCATATTTATATGTATCAAACCTGCTGGGCCACATATTACTTGGTATAGGCATTTGCTTTATTCCAATATTTTTTATAACATGGTATAAACTGCTGACGAAGACATTTGCTGTAAATGCTTCGGAAGAGGGTTTTTCTTCCTCTAAAAATAGACGGGAAGAGTTAATATCAGCCGAAGGCATTGCAATTACAACGCTGAGACCTTCAGGTACTGCAAAAATCAATGGTGAAAAAGTAGATGTTGTTTCAGAAGGTGAAATGATAGTGAAAAACACGAAGATTAAAGTAGTCGACGTAAAGGGAAACAGAATAGTTGTAAAACCCGTAAAAACATAAAAATATCGAAGGAGAGAAAAAAATGATAAACATACCTTTACTTGCCGCTTCCAAGGAAGCTTTGACAATCGGAATTGTTATCGGTTCCATATTTCTAATCCTATTTCTGCTCCTGATATTTAAGTACGGCTGGCTATATATACAGGCATTATCTTCCGGCGCCAATGTCGCTCTTGTACAATTAATCGGAATGACTTTCAGGCGTGTTAACGCAAGGATAATTGTTGATTCACGCATCATGGCTAAAAAGGCAGGTTTAGACTACGACACTCCACAACTCGAAGCACATTACCTGGCAAGAGGTAACGTGCCTAACGTTATCAGGGCATTAATAGCAGCTGACAAGGCCAAGATTGACCTTGGATTCGATATGGCCTGCGCAATAGATCTGGCGGGCAGGGATGTTCTCGACGCAGTTAAAACAAGTGTTAATCCTAAGGTGATCGATTGTCCTGACCCATCCAAGGGAAGACAAACCATTGATGCAGTTGCAATGGACGGTATTCAGCTGAAAGCAAAAGCCAGAGTAACCGTTAGGGCAAACATAGAACGGTTGGTCGGTGGCGCGACAGAAGAGACCATTATCGCACGTGTTGGAGAAGGAATCGTAACCACAATCGGTTCGGCAGAAACGCACAAGAAAGTACTTGAGAACCCTGATTCAATATCAAAAAGAGTTTTACAAAAAGGACTTGATTCCGGCACTGCCTTTGAGATATTATCTATCGATATTGCCGATATTGATGTGGGTGAGAACATAGGTGCCAAACTTCAATCCGCGCAGGCTGAGGCCGATAAAAGAGTCGCACAGGCTGAGGCTGAAAAACGCAGGGCAATGGCTGTCGCAAGAGAGCAGGAAATGACAGCCATGGTAGTAGAAAACAGATCTAAGGTCGTTCTGGCAGAATCAGAAATACCAAAAGCAATATCCCAGGCATTTAGGGAAGGTAACCTGGGAATAATGGACTATTATCACCTGAAAAATATTCAGTCAGACACAGAAATGAGAACGTCTATCTCTAAGACAAGTGATGATGTTCCAAAAATATAATCAGTAGAAAGTACCAAAAACCAGGAAATGAAAAATGGAACAAATAGTCTGGTCAATAATAATAATTGTTTTTATAATATACACTGCGCTTAAGAATAGAGCCAAAAACAGACCAGACGCCTATATAGACAAGACTGCTAACGTCAATCTTAAGGCAAGGAATGAACGTGACAAGCTTAGTCGATACATGGAGGAGCTACTAGGTATTGAAGGGGCTGAGACTAAGCCACAATTTGAAACAGAGCGAGAAATACAAAAACCTTTAGAACAAAAGGTTACGCAAGAAGAGGAGCTGGAGGCAGAGACAAAGGTTGTTCTGCCCACCGCTCCATTAATTGACAAACAGAAATCTCCTACTCCTGCAGAAAGAGAAATTTATCATGCAAGCTTCCCATGGGAAGCTTTGTCAAGGAAGGACATTAGAAGTGCAATCGTCTTATCAGAGATAATTGGACCTCCAATCTCAAAGAGAAAGAGTCATCGGCTGTTTTAATAGGTTATCACTCTCTCGAAAAAGAGATTTTGACGTCAGATCCGTCCCCACCAGGATAAATGTCTGGCAATCAGGAAGCCTTAACATCTAGAAATACAATTTGGTAGCCAGAGTGGTGGAATTGGCAGACGCGCCGGATTCAAAATCCGGTC
>JABGRF010000042.1 GCA_018648405.1 Candidatus Scalindua sp. | reverse complement strand
AAAGTGTCTCTTATTTTTTAAGTGATCTTGTCCGAATTACTTTGACGACTTACAAGGTTGTACTTCCATTTGAGTTAATTATTTTAGAACACTCAGAAGTTAACTTGAATCAAAACCTAGGCTCTTGATTCAAGTTTATACAATGAATATGACAAATAGAAAGATATAGAATGACCCAAAACATCGTCTCTGTAAATGAATGGAGAAAACCCTCTAGGTCTATAATTTTAACAATTTTGGTGCTGGTCATATTTTTTATTTTGAGCCAATACAATTTTCTGATATTTCACAGTTTAGCAGAAATGGTCTCCATAGTTATAGCATGGGGTGTTTTCATGTTGGTTTGGAATTCCCGGAGAATTATTAATAATGATAATCTCGTTAGTCTCGGAATTGCATTATTGTTTGTTGGCTTAATTGACGGCTTACATACACTTGCATATAAGGGAATGGGAATATTTGATACCGAATTATCGACCAACTACGCTACCCAATTGTGGATTGCAGCCCGGGTTCTACAATCACTAAGCCTACTACTGTTTACCTCCTTCTTACGTTCTATGATCAAGCCATCGTACATGTTTATTGGTTATCTCGCAATTACTGTTGGATTACTGCTCAGCATATTTCTGTGGAATTTATTTCCAGTCTGTTATGTCGAAGGGTCCGGTTTAACCTCCTTTAAGGTCATTGCTGAATATTTCATTGTTTTAGTAATTATTTGTGCACTTATCCTCATTCGTCATAATCGTCACAAGTTTGACAAAAGGGTATATCAAATGATGGTTGCTGCAATGATAACCACCATTGCTACAGAGCTAACCTTTACACTATATGTTGATGTTTATGGGGTACTCAATATTCTAGGGCATGTTCTGAAAATACTGTCATTCATTTTTATCTATAATGCTCTTGTACGTTCTTCATTAATACGTCCATATGAGACTATGTTTAGACAATTAGAGCAAGAGAAAAGGTCTGTGGAGAATTCTGAAAAGCAGCTTAATAATACCAATGCAAAGCAAGAAGCATTGATTAAAAATATATCTGATGTTATTGGAATAATCGGTGTAGATGGCTTAATGAAATTCAAGAGCCCCAACATTGAGAAATGGTTCGGCTGGAAACCGGAAGAACTAATCGGAAAGGAAACCTGGGCAAATGTTCATGCTGATGATTTGGAGCAAGTTCAAGCAACTTTTGGTGCCATTCTTCAAAATGACCTAGCCGTAGTAACTGCGGAATATCGATATCTCTGCAAAAATGGTGATTATAAGTGGATTGAAGCAACAGCTACAAACCTTATAAGCGATAAAAACATAAATGGTATTTTACTCAACTATCATGATATCACTGAGCGCAAGCAGGCGGAAGAAGAATTAGTGGGAACTAAATTCGTTCTCGATACCACGACCGACGCAGTCTACTGGATGCAGCAGGATGGCCAATTTGTAGATGTCAATGATGCTGCTTGCAAGAAACTGGGATATACCCGTGACGAATTACTCGCAATGCATGTGAACGATATGAACCCAGATTATCCAGCGGATCGATGGCCCGCAACATGGGAATTAATAAAGCAAGAAAAATCTGTGAACATTGAGGCACATCATAAGACTAAAGACGGCCTTGTGTTCCCTGTCGAAATTCAGGCTAATTATGTGCAGTTTGGTGATAAAGAGCGTATCTGTTCATACGTTAGTGACATCACCGAGCGTAAGCAGGCGGAAGAAGCACTCCTGGAATCAATTAGCCTGAGAGAGCTGCTGCTTGACATCATCACACACGATTTAAAAAATCCAGCCGGTGTCATTAATGCCTTATCAGAAACAGGCCGAAAATATCTGCCTGAAAACAGAATAATGGAAACTATCTTTTCAACCAGCGAACGCTTAATCGAAGTTATAAACCAAACAACCATTCTAAGCCAAGCTACTTTTGGCGAAACAATCCCCAAAGAGCCCTTATCCTTAAATAAGCTATTACAAGAGACAGTCGATGAGTTCGCGTCCGCCCTGAGTGCGGCTGAAATGGATCTGGTGGTAGCCATATCACCAGACTTAATCATTGAAGCAAATCCACTGATCAGAGAGGTATTCAAAAACTATATCAGCAACGCCATCAAGTATGCCCGAGATGGGAAAAGAATTGTAATCGAGACAGTCATTGAGGATCAGACAGTCATGGTATGTGTGAAGGATTTTGGTAAAACTATTACAGAAGCTG
>JABGRF010000259.1 GCA_018648405.1 Candidatus Scalindua sp. | reverse complement strand
CGCAACCATCGTCTTGAACAGTTCTTCTGTAGCAACTGCAACATCCTCTGCGATAATCTTCTTTACTTCCCTTGTATCCATAATTACGTATCCTTCTATTTGAAACTAAGTTTTGTTTTCTAAGGAAAACCGATCGCGCTCTCTTCTTAAATAAATACAGTACTATTATGATATGACCTGTCACGCAATGCCTTAATTTATAAGGAGCATATATACAAATAATAGTTTTGTATTTATTTAAAGATAAAACAATATAAAGATTAGTGTACAAAATCAATCTAATAAATAAGGCTGAGTGAAAAATTCATACAATAAGCATTAAGTATTGAACCTGTACCTGGGTGCCGGTAAACCAATCTATAACAACTGACCTCATTATAAAGAGACGATCCGTATTAAATAAACCCAGTTCTTTGACGCAAGATAGCAACAATTACCAGTCGATGGGGAAGTAGTCCTTTAAAAATTTACCAACCCAATGTTTACCGGTAAGAATACCATCAAAGAAAGGATCACAAACTCTTGCCGCGCCATCCACTATATCCAGTGGAGGCTGAAAATCGTGCACATCCTGTTTGAATTGAGAAAGTGCTATCGGATCTTCATCGGTCACCCAACCTGTATCTACCGCATTCATAAAAATACCATATTTTGCAAAATCACCTGCCGAGGTGTGAGTCAGCATATTCAAGGCCGCCTTCGCCATATTCGTATGAGGGTGACGATCTGACTTTTTAAATCGGTAAAACTTGCCTTCCACCGCTGTTACATTCACAATGTGTTTCTGCCCGGTATTATCACGTTTCATCAAGTTTGCCAGACGATTGCACAATACAAACGGAGCGACTGCATTCACCAATTGCACTTCCAGCATTTCCGGTGTTTCTATATCACCTAGCTTCAGACGCCAACTATTTGTTTTCCTCAGATCAACCTGCTGAAGATCCACATCAAGTTTGCCTTTGGGGAATAGCTCTGCGGCAGCTACAGAGTTATCAAAATTATATGGAATCTGAGAGAGCTTTGCGGATGCACGCAATCCAATTCCGGGGCCTTGTCCATGCCATGCAACCGGAAGAAGTGCATCTTGTCCGGAATCATTTTTGCAAAGTGCCGTCAACTGGCTTTTGCAAGTTTCATGGTTGCCCAGAAGAGTTCGGACATCTTCCGAGAAGAGGTGTAATTGCTTTGATTCATTCTCAATTAAGTGCGCGTAAAATCCAGGAGGACGTCTCACTGTCTGAGCAGCGTTATTGATCAGTATATCGAGGCGGTCATAACTTTGCTCGATGTAGCTGGCAAATATCTCTACACTTGGAGTATGGCGCAGATCAAGCCCATGAATATGCAGACGCTCTTTCCAGTTTGCAAAATCCTCTTCCTTTGCAAATCGTTCTGCCGAATCAACAGGGAAACGAGTAGTGGCAATTACCGTGGCGCCGGCACGGAGCATCATCAAAGTTGCATGATAACCAATCTTGAGCCGCGAACCGGTAATCAATGCAACCTTCCCTTGAAGCGATGCGGTTTGATACCGTTTTCTATAATTCAGATCACCACACGGTTTACACATCGAATCATAAAAATGGTGAAGCGCTGTAAACTCAGCTTTACAGACATAACAGTTGCGTTCTGAACTAAGTTCGTCCTGATTAAGCTCCGGTTCAATCCTGTCCATCGGCAACTCTTTCGGGGCGCTGAATACATCTTTCAGCCGGGCATCTCGGATTCCGGTATTACGCCTGGCAATTCTATCTGCTTTCTTTAAACCCTGGCTCTTCGCAATCTTCTCATCTTTACGGCGTTTCTTCTTCTCTTCGGTCGTAGGCCTTGAAATCTTTCCCGCCGCGGTAAAGAGCCTCTTTTTCTCTTGTCTGCTTAAGCAGACAAGCTGTTCACTATCTTCAACCAACGCTTCAATGGTTGTGATACAGTTCTGTATCTCTTCCAATGTATATTTTTTGTCTTCTTCTTTTAGCACTCTTGATCACCTTTTGCACTCTTCTTGTCCTCGGAGCCTTTTGTTCGGGGAGCATCTTTGAGGCGAATAACTACTAATCCTTTTGTGTGTCGAGGTATAATCGCTCAACTTTCTTTCTTGCCCAAGGTGTTCTTCGCAGAAACTTGAGACTAGACTTCACAGAGGGGTCGCTGTTAAAACACCGAATTTGTATGCGTATGCCTAGATCGTCCCAGCCATAATGCTCAACCAGGCTGTTAACGATCTGCTCCAGTGTCACACCGTGCAGAGGATTATTGGCTTGCTGTTCACTCATGATACGGGTTTCATCATTTTGATTATTGTTCTATCTCTGTTCATAACGTAGTTAATCAGCCGAGATCATGTATCATCTTTTTCAGCTGCATCCTGCTTCTCTCTGGGCTTTTTGATTTTACGACCCGGCTTGGCCAGGATCTCCAGATAAAATGATTCTAGCTGTTTTGATTCGGCTTGATCAATGGCTTTATTAATGTCGTACACATGAACGGCCTCACTACTCTCCTCATCAACGCCCATACGGCAGTCAAAGTCCCAGAATTCGGCACCTTTGGGCAGCTCCTTTCTGCGTTCTCTTTTCAGGTATTTTTTAACTTCATATTTAATGGCTTCTACAACCCGCAGAGGTTTGATCTTCGGGTGGGTAAGTTTAAACGTTTTTTTCATAGTGTTCTTAAAAGCGTGACTGGTATTATTTAAAAAGTTTTCAATATTGTTATCTAATCATCAGGAAGACGTTTTACAGATCCTTTAACGTATAACAAAAACGGGGCCAACTCTTCACAATTGACAAGCAAGGCTTTTCAGCCTCAGTAACTGTCAACGATAATGAATTGACCCCGTAATTAAGTCTCTAGCCTGGTATGCAGTATTCAGATGCAACCAGACATGTTTAGCTTATTCTATGTTTGCACCGACAACAGCGGCCATCTGCATCATGTCGATTGTCTGGCCCTCTTTCAGCTTTGTAAGGTTAGTAACCTTGCCTGATTTGCTTTTTGAATTTGTGTTTTTGAAAATTGTGAGCAATTTAGCATCAGCCACAATGTACTTGCCCGCGTTCTCAGCTTTTCCATTTTCACTCTTTGTCTGAAGTTTATTCGCTTTAATATAGTCCCATAGTTTTTTGGTGATCTCTGTCCTGGGAAGTTCAGTTTTCCCCAGAAACGATGCCAGATCAGATTTCAATTTCACCGGCTTGCTCAATCCTTTTGCTTCTGCCATTTTTTGCTCCTTCATATTAAAATTTAAATTATCTCAGAGGTCAGTTTTTCTACCCATTTATTTTCTACTCAACTGCTAAATACACTTATACAATATTATTAGCAACAGACGGATGCTGTTTAAGTCTAATACAATAGACATGATTTATATTACTTTATAACAATTTTACAAGCAAAATCTCTCATAAACTTTCAAAAAAGCTCAGTAATGTACCTGTTTTATTAGTTCCGGATTGTCATTTCCCGGATTATTTACTTCATTTGAGACGGTATAGGTTATCATATCATCATCCGGATATGGTCTTAACAACCGCTTTATAGTATCGGGGTTTTGTATTTTAGTATTGAGCCACTGGTCTTCAAGCTCCTGATGTAGAATTACCGGCATTCTGCTATGTATTGGCTTGATAGTTTTGTTAGGCCGTGTCGTTAGTATGGTAAAAGTCTTAAGATCGTTTCCATCGCTGTCTTTCCATACGTCATAAATCCCTGCCAGACAGAACATTCTACTCTCCTTCAATCCTATATAATGTGGAACTTTTTTCGTACCGATTGCTTTCCATTCATAAAACCCGGAGCATGGTACCAGGCATCGATTTGTCTTTAGAAGAGTCTTAAATGATGATTTCACATCGACTGTCTCTACTCTCGCGTTGATCATCCTGCTTGCAATCTTCGGGTCTTTTGACCAGGACGGAATTAGCCCCCATTTCATCATCTCCAGTATGTTTTCATGTCTTGCATTACGACTGATAGTATAAGCATAATGTAAAGGGGCAATATTATAGCGAGGCTTTATATTCCCAATCAGGTCTTCTGAGCCCGAAAGCCTGAATCTTGCAAAAACTTCATCTATTCCTTCTAATACAAATCTACCGCACATAATTTACCTTAGGAGTAATAATGAGAAATTCACTGCAAAGGAAATAAAACAGAAACGCATGAAAAAAAGAATGCTATAATGATCTGTACTCTTCCAGTAATTTCCTGAATTTATTAACGGTCACTTCATATACCTCTTTACCAGCCAGGTCAACACCGGCATCTTTGAGTATTTTAAGTGGTTCTTTATGTGAGCCTGCACCCAAAAATGCAAGATAGTCATCAACCGCTCCTGCCTCGCCTGAGCTTACACGCTCAGCCAGAGCTATCGCAGCAGAAAGGCTTGTAGCATATTTGTATACATAAAACGCGTTATAGAAATGAGGAATCCTTGCCCACTCGCAATGTAACTGTTCATCAATAATCATTCCATTGCCCAGATAGGTTTCAAGATTCTTCCTGTAGACATCAGTAATGCTTTTTGCGATCAGCACCTGACCTGATTCAGCCATCTCATGAATCTCTTTCTCAAAGCTAGCAAACATCGTCTGCCGAAAGAAAGTCGCCTCAATTCGTTTCATGTTATGATAGAGAAAGAATTTTTTGTCTTCGAGGGAGACAGCAATCTTTGACATATGATCGAACAGGAGCGCTTCATTAAATGTCGATGCTATCTCTGCCAGGAAAATAGGGTTCTGGTAATAGAGATACGGTTGATTTCCGATAGAGTAATCACGATGCAGACAGTGACCGAATTCATGTGCGAATGTTGAGACATCAGAAAACTTTCCCGTATGATTCAGAAAAACCAGCCCTCGACTCGCGTAACTTCCCCATGAGAATGCACCCGATCTCTTGCCTGCAGATTCAAACACATCGATTACCCGTGCGTTAACAGTAGCATCATACTTCCTTGAATATTCTGAGCCAAGAGGCTCAAGTGCCGTACGAACAAGATCAATTGTCTCTTCATAAGAGTACTCCTTATCAACATCAGCAACCAGTGGAATATAATTATCATAGAAGTGCAGCTCCTCAACTCCAAGCGCTTCCTGTTTCAGGGCATTGAATTCACTCACCACATCAATGTTCTCTTTCACAACATCAACCAGATTAGTAAATACTGTAGTTGGAAGGTAATCGGGAAACAGTGCACTTTCCAGCATAGACGTGTGGTTACGGATCTTCGTCAGTTTAATGTTTGTAAGTACTGTTGTGGCATACGTATTCGCCAGTACATCTATATTCTGCAAGAATGGTTTGTAATAGTACTCAAACGCCTTTTGTCGGAGTTCCCTGTCAGGGGATTCTAATATTTGAGCATACGTTGCGTGAGAAAGATGGATCTCTTCTCCATTATGTTCAAATACCTCAAACGAAATATTGTTATCATTAAAGGCTGAAAAAATATCATCAGGTTTCCCCAAGGCTATTCCCAGTTCTGCCAATACAGCTTCTGACTCTTCAGAAAGTATATGTGGGTTGTATCTGGCATAGCCATCCAGAAAGAAACGATATCCTGACAGCTGAGAATTTTCATGAATCAATCGAGCGATCTCTTCCTCTGACAAAGAGGACAACTCTTTTTTTATGAAAACTGTTTCTGCCGAAATCTTTGATACAAGTAGTTCAATACGGCCTTTCATCTCTTCATATGTTGTGTTGCGGGTGTCTTCATAAAAACGCACATTCGCATATACATATAAATTTTCTTTAACTATAGAAAAATCAATATAAGCCTGCATAAACTGTTCCAGTTTACTGGAATCAGTCAGAGTGCCTTTAAACTTTAGAAGCAGAGAAAGATCTTTTTCCACCTTCCGGTAGTCCTCTTCCCAACAGTCGTCTGATGCATACAGGACAGACAGGTCCCATTTATATTTGTCATCTATTTCATCTCTGGTTTTATTTTTGTTCATATAGCCATTCTAATTAATTAAGGGTAAGAAATAAAAGGAATTTTATGCAGAGGCCTACTCGACTGCGCCCTTCTGGCGAGTGCAGAAGTCGCGAAGGAAACTAAGGGAGGTATAATTGCTTTTCCATTTGCGTGTTTCGTATCTTCTTGTCCTCGGCGACTTTTGTCCGGGGAGTATGGTTACTCGTTTAAGGAGATGGTTGAGTACAATGCATCAGACCTCTACTGGAATCCCGGTAGTGTCCCCAGATATTCCCAACCGGTACAACTCCAATCTTTTGCTTCAAATGCTTTTGTAGAGCATTCCTGGAAGATAACATGTCCGGCTCCTTTGAAAAAGCCTTTTCCGTCACCACGAGAGCTAAAGAGCACCCTGATTCTTGCTCTCCGAAAAGTATTACCGATAACGCTGGCTGTATAGTGCGGATATTCTATAGATGCCACTGCACTATCAGGTTCTATATCGCCATCCTCGTCCACAAACGCACTTGCATTGGCGTAATAGTAAACCCACTTACTATCCTTTCCAATATGACGTAGATGGAGCCGGAACGTCTTTTTATCCCTGTCAACACTTCCAACATAAAGCCGTCCTCCATCAATGGGAAAAAGAGTAGCAGCCAGTTTGAACGCGGGGTCGGGTGTGTCCAATTCGCTTGCAAAAGTTTTTAACTGCAGAACTATAACTACAACAAAAACGGCACAAATTATTGATAGCTTCTTAAAAACCACATGTCACTCCTTGTATGTAATAAGAATACTCTTGATGCAGTATCCTAATATTTATTTAACAGACGGAAATGAGTATACCGTATCACCATTCCTGCGTTTTTTACGCTGATCTTTTGGCCCCAGGAAGTAAATAAACTCTCTTAATAATTTTTCGTCAAAACATCCAGGCATTTTATTCTTCATCTCTGCCAGTACAGCAAAAGGCCTCATTGGTTCCGCATACGACCTTTTGGACGTCATCGCATCATACGCATCAATTATTCTGGCTATCCGCGCAAACAAATGAATATCCTCACCTTTAATACCGTAAGGATACCCTGATCCATCATAGTTCTCATGATGCTGTATAACAATTTTCAGAGACAGGACGTTAACGCTACTCCTATGTTCCAGAATTTCCAAACCCGCTTTAGGATGTTTTTTCATCGCCTTAAACTCTTCTCCAGTAAGGTGACCGGGTTTATTTACTACATTTAAGGGAATAGACAACTTGCCTATATCATGCAATAACATACCCGATCCAATACGGGCCAGCTCGTCCTCTTTAAAGGAAAGATGTTTGCCGAAGAGCAACCCAAGCACCGACGTGTTAACAGAATGAGTATATATCTGGTAATCTTTGGAACTTACACCAAGTAAACCGGAAAACGTGTCATCGTCATCAACAATGTGGCCAACTGTCTGAGTTACCCATTCAGAAATCCGTTCCATGTTCCTACCTGATTTTGGATTCTCCAAAAGATCTGTTACGACTTTTGTTGCAACCTGATAAACAACACCTGATTTTTCTCTGGTACTTTTATTATCGTCACTAAGAATTGTCTTGAGATTTTTTTCCTGATACTCAATGTATTTGTCGATATCTCCAGTTGCGATACAAAGCCGGTCTGCATGTTTACCTAATAAATCTTCTCTTCTCTCCGGACTTAACTCTTCACCTTCACGGCAATATAATACATAGTTGGAAGCTTCGCCAGCTGCTGCTCTTAAAAAGAGATCAAATTCCACCCCTGTGCCTTCTAACAATGCACCCCCTGATATCGATATATATTCACTCATTGACGAAGCCCCTATACTTGCGATTTATTAATAAAACCAGTTTTCACTTAATGCTATCTTAAAGAAAAGAAGTTTGATTAACAAACCGCTCCTTCAACAAGCAAACTCTTTTTATATAATATCTTATATTGAAAGTCCTATATATATCTTATCGACATATAATTTCTAAACTTTAGTTAGTTCCTGTACGTTAATTCACAAGCACAATGATTGCGACTGTTTATACCTGAGAAGAAGAAGTAGAGATCATTACAAAAGAAAAACTATATGATACGCTCCTGATCTTATAAGCGATTGAGCGAGAAAGGATTATACCACAACAACCTAATGCAAGAAGGGGGAAATAAGAAAAACTTGCGACACCCAACTAAGGTTAATTCTTTATCAATGTAATCAAAACACCAAAGCAGCTATACCAATTGGGTCTTGTAGAAGGATATGATGAACTGCAGCTATAATAAGTTACAGACACATTGTAAAATGTTTGGTGCTAAAGAGAATGTGTTGATCGCATGAAGGCAGGAAATAGCGAGCAGGTAACGATCAAACCAGTTAATATTATAGGCACTTAAACAAAGACGACATTACTAAAAACAAAAAGGTACAATTCCAACAAGAGTTGTCTGCAGTCGGTGCAAATCCTCTATTTTTGTCATACACAAAGTATTGGATATGTATGTCAGTTGACATCAGAGATAACCTCCTCCTCAAGTTTAATCTTTCCTTTAACGATCTTAGCCTCAATCTTCCCGACACACTCTACCGTTACTATTAGCTTTTCATCTCCAAGACAAATAGTTGTTTTCGGATAGAGTATCTCTTCCACTACTACCACCTTTCCGGCCCTATCCACGGCTTCTGAAGATATGTCATTCGCCTCAGCAATTAGAGTTCTCAACTCTTGCTCTAATCCTGGAATCTTTGATTGTTTTTCTATATGTTCTTCCCGGTCATGTGTAGAATGTGATTCGGGATCTGTCATGACATTATATATAAAATTCTTAAGCTGTTCCAGCTCCATCGCCAGTCTTTTGATCTTTATTTTTTTTAAATTCAGTTTACCTCTAACACTAAAGTCTTCACCCGCCACAAGCATTGTGGGAGTATAAGACTTACTTCCCGCCTGTCCAACATAAATACCTCTGAGAGCCACTATCTCACCACCTACTATGCGTCCTTTGGGTATCACTACTGCTCCGAGTGTATGCAGTGTTGAATTGATAATTTCTCTTGAGACTACAATATCTTTGTTGGCCTGAATATTTCCTCCGTCTATATACATTGCATTAATACCACCCCCAGCCACGACTTTGTGACCCTCTGACTGCCTTATACCACCATGAACTATAAGGTCACCACCTGCCTGTATCTCAGCATTTTCGATGATACCACGGACCTCTATAATACCGGCAGCCTCAATCTTTGCGCCACCAAGCACATCTCTTTGGACTACAACGGCACCTGTATGTATAATATCTCCTGTTGAAATATCAACATCTACATCAACTGTGTACACCTCGTCTACAGAAAGGATATCGTTGATCAGGCGAACACGTCCACTCTTTTCAGCATAGTAGGCTTTTTTATTCGCATCAAACCGTATGTTTTCACCGATCTGGGGGTAGTACTCTACCGGTTCCTCGACAGGGACTTTCTTTCCTAAAACATTAAATCCATCCTCCCCATCCTTGATTGGAATTTGGTGGCCCAGCAATGCTCCCTTATTAACTGATCCTTGCGACGTCTTTTCCCGATAGTCTACCCTGCCAGCTTCCTTGCCCGCTACAAAACCGGTATTGAAGAAGTCGCCTTCCCATTCAACGCGTCCATGTACCGGAGGAACAGGAGGATCACTGCTGATAAGAACAAAATCTACTAAATTTGGAATTACTGCTGAAATTTGCTGAAGTTGGTCCTTCAATTGTTTTTGGTCAGGCGGGTTTTCAATACGAAGCTCTTTAAGTTCCTCACTTAAATTATCAACCAACGTATCAATATCGACGACGGACATGTCACAGTCCAACAAAACGGCCATGACATCTTCTGATACCCGTAAATTATATTCTTTGCGAGTTTCTTCCATATCGAAATGCTCAGCAAAATCAAAAAGTACAGTATAAGTTTTGATGTGACTAAGATATGAAACTATTATCCAAAGCAAGACTACTATTAGCTTTTGCTAACAGCACCTCCCTGTGATTAAGTTTAATAACAGCGTGTTTAGTGGATGAATGAACTAAAAACTGCTCTCTATGCCCAAGACTATAGTACAACACAACTACAAAAGGCAAGCTTATTTCTATTAACTCATCTACTACAAACAACATCTCAACGGCAGGGTATAAAGCGCACCATGGTTTTTTTATCCCTGATAACTTCTCCAAGAAGGTCAATAGTGCGATCGATTTCTTCCATCGTATTACCAAGCCCCAGTGAGAAACGAAGAGCACAATGCGCCTCTTCTTCGGAAAGCCCCATTGCCAGCAATGCGTGTGAAGGTTTGGGTGAGCCGGCCCGGCATGCTGACCCGGAAGATAGAGAAACGCCTTTCTGGTCCAAGGCGAGAACCACTGACTCTCCACGTATTCCTGGCAAGGTTATGTTTAAGGTGTTTGGTAGCATTGCACCCGGATTTCCGTTCAGCTTTGCCTCTGCCATCAACTCACGTATGCCCTTTTCGAGCTTGTCACGCATCCTTTTGATCCTATCCATTTCATGGATTCGCTGGACAGCCAATTCCGCAGCTTTACCCAGCCCGACAATACCTAATACATTTTCTGTTCCAGCACGCATTCCGTTCTCCTGCTTTCCACCACTTATCAGAGGCTCAAGAACAACACCTTTGCGAATATACAGAGCCCCAATACCTTTCGGACCGTATAATTTATGCCCTGACATTGTGAGCAAATCCACACCGAGAGTATTTACGTCTATCGGAATCTTGCCAATCGCCTGTACACAATCAGTATGAAAGAGAACGTTCCGTTCTTTCGCTATCCTGACTAATTCTGTTATCGGATTAATAGAACCTGTCTCGTTGTTGGCCATCATCACACTAATCAAGCAAGTTTTTTCTGTAATTGCAGACTTCAAATCTTCCGGATTAAGTTTCTTAGTTTTATCAATCTCCAGATATGTTACCTCAAATCCATGCCTTTCAAGCCACTGACACGTATCGATTACAGAAGGGTGTTCTATGGAAGTAGTAATTATATGATTTTTTGAATTCCAGTTTGCAAAAGCCACACCTTTTATTGCAAGATTATTTGCCTCTGATCCACTGCCAGTAAAAGTTATACGCCGTGCAGTGCAATTAAGCAACTGAGCTACACTTCGCCGTGCCGCTTCAACTGCGAACCTTGCATCCTTTCCTTCGGTATAGATACTGGAGGGATTGCCGTGACCATTTTCAGCAAACCTGAGCATAATCTTCCTGACTTCCGGGTCAAGGGGAGTAGTTGCGTTATGATCAAGATAAATACGCTTCTCAACATGCTGAGACTCTGAGCTTGATTCTATCATGCCGGCAGTATCACTGTATTCACCTGAATTAACGTCAAGAGAGGTCACTCTTTCTGTTACTTTGACGACTTCACACAAGAGTGTTTTATATACAGGAAAACCTGAGATTGGATCATACCGCTGGAGGTCGGTTAATTCATTAACATTGCAATTCTGCCACTTCTCAGGTCCAACTGGCCCGCCGCCACCCATATTGGCATCAATGGCACCCTGAACAATATCATCTGTAACCAGCGCGCACATGGTAACTGTGCCACGCTTTGTCATGATGCTTACGAGATCTCCACTTTTTATACCACGGGTTTCTGCATCGATGGTGTTAATCGTTACCGTCGGCTCAGGCCTCTCTTTCGAAAGCCCTGAGATACCATGATGCTGTGAACGAAAATCCGTGGTTACGCGTGATCCTGAATTAAATATCAGTGGAAATTTCTCTGCAAGATCAGGTTGTGAATGTGGACCTTCACCTGGTTCTGTATAAACTGGTAAAGGGTCATACCCATGCTCTTCAAGTATAGTAGAAGCGATTTCAAACTTTCCTGTCGGAGTATCAAATCCGGGTTTACCGTCAGCGCGCAGCAACCCCTTCTCCCATTTTTTATACTGCGTCAAAACTGTTGGCACCTGCACTGTACCGTTTGCGTTACGAACATCTTCAAGAGTGAAGCCCGAACCTTTTAATGCATGCCTAAGTAGTTCTTCCTCATTTGCCGGATAAAGCTGCCCGTAGCCAAGGCGTTCAGCAAGTTCTGTCAAGATAAAGAAATCATTCCGAGCCTCACCAACAGGTTCAGCAATCTTTTCCCTGATTCTAAAGATTGGACCATAAGTCATATATGATTCAATTTCATACATGGTAGTTGCGGGAAGAACTATATCCGCATACGCAGCGTCTGCTGTCAATTGCCGATCGATACTCACAAGAAAATCAAGCTTGTTCAGTGTTTTACGCCAAATGGCTGGTTGAGGCCAGGAGGTAATAATAGATCCTCCAAGAATGATGAGAGAACGAATAGGATATGGCTTCCCTTCCAGGATAGATTCCGGCAATGAAATTGCGTGTGATTCACCACGATATTCACTGTAAACAGGAAAGCGGTCTCTGCCCAGTGCCTTCCGCACATCAGGATTGGGAATATGACCTTCACGGTTTATTGGAAAATCATTTTCTTTCATCGTAAAACAGCGTCCACCCGGCACATCAAGCTGTCCTGCAAGTGCCCAGAGAATCATCGTTGCCCGTATCGCCTGCACACCACTATCACTATACTCAAGCCCACTGTACATAACTGGAGATGCACCGTTCGCCTCTGCAATTCTCCTGGCAAGAGATCTGATTGTCTCGGCAGGAACACCCGTAATGTTTTCTACAGCATCCGGCCTGAAGTGTTGAACATATCTGGCAAGGTCATCGAACCCGACAGACCAGTTCTTTACAAAATCCTCGTCATATAGCTCTTCTTCTATAAGGACATTGCACATACCGAGAGCCAGAGCACCATCAGTGCCGGGACGTATTGGAATCCAATCTGCATCGGTAAGCTTTGCAGTCATGGTTCTTCTTGGATCGATAACAACAACCTGTGCTCCCTGTTTTTGTGCACTAACTATCCTGTTGAGGTCAAGTGGTGGACAATCGGTCGCAGGATTTGTTCCCCAGACTACAATCAACTGAGCGTTCTCAATATCTGAAAACATATTAATCAGCATCCCCCCCATAGTAACGTGAGGAGCAATCATAGCAAACGAGACATAACAGAGAGCTCCCACACCCAGGGTATTCGGCGAACCAAACGGAAATAGAACACTAGATGCTGAAGACACCGCTACACCTTTCGGTTGAAATATATCACACATGGCAAGTTCAAAGCTTCCCCTTCCAGTATATATAGCTGTGGCCTCAGGGCCGGACTCTTCCTTAATAGCATTGAGGTTTTCAACAATAATGCCATAAGCATCATCCCAGGAAATCCTCTCAAACTCATATGTCCCCTTCGAACCCTTTCTTCTCATCGGATAGCGAAGACGGTCTTTAGAATATACGATCTCCGCAGAATGTTCTCCGAGTTTACATATCATCCCTAAATGTGAACTCTCATCAGGACGTACTTCTCCGATTCTTCCATCCTGATCGTAGCTAACGGTAACCCAGCAGCCTGCGGGGCAAATACCACAGATTGCATGTTTATCATTAATACTTGTTTTTGATCCCATAAATATTCCTTTTACTGCTATGAATTAACAGATGGTGCAAAAAGGTTCAGGCTGAAAAGTCGTTCATTATCAAACCATTGCTGTTCAACGTAAAGACCTGTCTCTTCTGCCAGCATATCAATTCCGTCTAGCGAATACTTGAATGAGTTTTCCGTATGGATAGTTTCATTTGCTGTAAAAGAAACCTCCAAATCAAGTTCACGGATAAAGACCTTCTGTTCAATATGGCTGATCAAGTACATCTCAATCCGTCCATTTTCTTCACTGTAAATTGCCTTGTGACCAAAATTCTCAAGATTAAAATTCCCACCCAGTTCCCTGTTCACGTGTGTAAGGAGGTTCATGTTGAATTCCGCAGTGATACCCTGTGCATCATTGTAGGCATTTTCCATAATAGTTTTGTCTTTTTGTAAATCCATACCGACTAAAAACCTGTCATTGGGGTGCATTATTTTCTGTATATGCTGTAGGAAAGTAGTGACCTCTGATCTTCCAAAGTTACCAATACTTGACCCTAGCCATGTAATGAGACTCTGTTGATCTTTCCGGATATTCAAATGATCAATCCCCTCGTTGTACCTGGCAGCAATTGCGTTTATTTCCAGATCAGGATACTCCTTGAGCAGAGCATAAGAACTCTCCTCAAGCATCTGATGGGACACGTCTATAGGTGTATAATGAGCCAGGCCCTGACATTCAAGAAAAGCGTCTATCAGTATTCTTGTTTTTGTAGAACTTCCACTACCTAATTCGACAAGGACCGTTTTTTCAGAAAATTGAGAGGCAATATCACGTGCGTTTGTCTCAAGGATATCCG
>JABGRF010000126.1 GCA_018648405.1 Candidatus Scalindua sp. | reverse complement strand
CGCCAGAGCGACGAGGAAGATTGCGAGAAAGAACATAAAAGCAATTTTCAGATTTAGTTTTTTTGAGTTCATACTTATTATTTAGATAAAATTATTGTCGTCCAATAGTGAGTCCGACATACATACCCTGAAAACATTAAACAACAAACTTAATGTTTTTTTCTTTTTCTTTTCTTCTTTGCTTTCTTTTCCAATCCAAAGTCGGCCTTAGCTTCTCCACCGGCGGCTACAGTAACTTCCTGTGTAGTCTTACCAAGTGACTCCTGCCACGCCTGAACTGTGTAAGTACCGGCAGGCACTCCTTCAAGCTTATAATTACCATTTGCGTCTGTTAATGCATAATATGGATTTTCCTGCACTATCAACCATGAAGTCATCCATTTATGAACATCACATGTCACCTTAACAGTCTCTGGAAACTCAAATGTTTTAGAAATATTACCGTGAGCCGCAACTCCTTCGTTAAATGCCGTATTTTTCATAGACCATGAATGAAGGTTATGCATAACATCATCACTATTAAGCAGTTTAATAGAACTTCCCTGAGGAATCATAGCTACGTGAGGGAGAAAGACACACCCTTTCTGATCTATTGACGGGGTTCCGGCTCCGAACTTTTTCCCTTTTGATATATTTGTAATAGAGACTACAGCATTCTGTATAGAATTACCAGAAAGCATCAAAGCCTCTGACGGAAGGTCATCATGTCCGCATGTAGCCTGATCCTTATCAACCTTTAACACTTTTGCTGCTGGAGCATCACCAGCAATCTTAACCGTACCTGTTATTGTACCACCGTTAGATACGTCGCCGCCCTCGTATGCAGACAAATTACCAACTAACAAAACCAGCGAAAGCATTGTTATTGCCAGGAAACACACATAACTATTTATAAGTTTACTCATTTCTAAAACCTCCCAATGTTATATAAATATCTTTATACTATTAAGTAATCAACGAAACGTGTCATAAACCAAACTAAAACAGAGAAAAATAGTACTTCCCAAAAATCGCTATCTTCTCTGGTGTTATCTTTTCTCAGCTATTCACTTAAACAGCACATATTTGAAATATCAAAGTTACAACTTATATCAGAAAAACTTTAACATTTCAAATACAAATTACTTCAATTTTAAAAAAAAATTTATGATACCAACTTACCTGTCAATCCAGCATAGGATCTCCTGAATCAACCGCCTTTTGTATGAGCATCTCCTCAGGAAGGTTCATCAGCAAATCCTTCAAAGCAACAGCCTGCTCTTCCGGCGTTCCTGGAAAAATTTCCTGAAATACGCCTTCTCTGAAAAACTTAGGCATCTTTGTACCGGGCTGTTTTAGCTGAGGATCAAGCAGCCAATCCACTATCCAGTCAGGTTTTAATCTATCTCGGGACACAGATAAATCAGGAGCCCAATCTGACGGATCACCTTCCGGATTGATATCACCCCTAACATGACATGATGCACAATTTACGTCTTTATGCTCGAATAAGTGCTGGGCCATAGTAAGATAACCGGGACTCTCCTCCTCTTTCCCATTTATATACGTATCTTTAGTTTCAACTATAAACTCATAAGGATATTCTTCCTTTTCTAATGTTGCAAAGTATCTGGACAACACCGTCGCTTCGTTTTCTGTCATTTTGAAGACAGGCATACGAACGTCGAGCCACGGCCTCAAAGTCATAGGCTCTTTGAGGAAGTCAAAAAGCCACGCACTCTGTACTTTTTTACCCTCTTCATAAAGTACTGGCGGAGTGAAGACCGTAGCCTCTTCCGCAATGCTTCCCTCTACCTCAACATGATAATCTATGATAAATGGACTGATATCTCCTCCTTGAGACTCCACCCTTCTCTCTATCTCTTCATTCGCCACCTGCACCGTATCACCGGCCTTTTTGCCAAGCCCTTCATTATCCACCCATAATTGGAAGAAAAGACTCTCTTCCTCCTCAAGCTTGACCATACCTTTCACTACGGACCCATTCTTCAAATACAATGTGTCTATGGTAAATTGATGGCATCCCATACAGTTGTATTTATCAATTACTTTTTTGCCCTCGATCAAGTATCTTTTTTCATCCGTTAACTCTGCGATATAATTCTCAGGCAACTCACCCTCTCTCATCCCTGTCAGCAGAATAGTTAACGACTCTATCTCTTCCGCTGACAATCCAAAGTCCGGCATCTTCAACCTGTCCTTCGGCCTCTTATAACGCCCCTCATCAAACTGTCTGGGGTC
>JABGRF010000043.1 GCA_018648405.1 Candidatus Scalindua sp. | reverse complement strand
TCTTTACCAATCATAAACTGCAGACATTCGTTCAGTCCTATAATACCGACAATGTATGTCGCAGCTTCCAGATCTACATACGGTCTTCCATCATGAGCGGTCTTACCAATTTCCCACAACGGCATGTTCGGAGCAGCCATCAGCCTTGTAATAAAGTTCTTCTTATCAAAATGAGCTTGAATAGCAATGTCCATCCCCTTGTCAATTTCCTTATAAAGCTGGTCAAGGTTACCACTTCCGGCCCTGTAAGCAGCCTGAGGGAGGCTAACAGTTATATTTTGGAATCCACAAAATCTCATACTCTCCGGATGGTCAATCATATAATTATCATCAATAGTCGTACGCAATCGACAACATGCTGACAAGGTTATTTCATCTCTATCAAAGACGAAATATGGTACCCCGTTTTCACTGGCAATCTGTGCGGCATATTCCAGAAGTTCAAATTGTTTAGGATCGGTGTATGTGTCCTGACTTATATGGAAATCACATTTAGGAAAGGCAAACACATGACCATGGCAATCACCATCTCTCCAGACATCAAGCAATGCCTTTGTAAATCGCTGTGAAGCCTCTTCGTACTCCCCATACGTCCTGCCTGTATACTTTCCTCCAGGACCTACAGCTTCAATCTTTTTCAGATAATTTGGTATTCCTGTATGTATATTAAAATCCAGGAACAGTGTCTGCCCCCCGCGAGAGAATGCACTCTGTGAACCGCTGAAGATTAAGTGCTGAGCCTCCTGTTTCATCTCTTCATCGCTCATATGTTCCACATAAGGAGCATACATTATATTGATATAACCTATGCCCAGAGCGCCTGCATAATAAGCCTGCATCGAGGCAAGGAATGTATTCAGATGGCCCGTAAGTGTTCTGGCATGTTTAGCAGGCCCGGAAGATGTATCCAGGTTTTCCAGATCTAGTCCATATTTTTTAAGATACTCAAGAGAGTGGGATGAACAATATACCCTTGTTGGATAACCAAGATCGTGAATATGAACCATCCCGGAAGTGTGTGCGTCCGCGACCTCTTTAGAATAAACCTCCTGAAGAGCGTATTGCTTCATCGTATTCTCAGCAACGGCAAGATTAATAGCTTCAGGATTATTTGTTGCTATATTACTGTTCTCCTTAACCTTGGAGTAGATAAGCTCTTCAATATCATATTTTGGCATACCGAGACTGGCTTGCTTTTTCAGTTTTGCATTGTAGCCTCTCTCAAAGAGTTCGTTATCCACTAACTCTCTGATTAAAGAGGTCGATATCCTGTTAAGGCCGGAAGAAAAGATACGTCTCTCAACAGCTGCTGCAATTACCTGAGATACGGAATCTGACAACTCTGCCTCTTTCTCCAGAGCTGACGCAATTTTCGCCCTGTCCCAGGGAAACGATTCATCTTTTGAAACAAGGTCAACCATTAGAGCCGCATCAGTTGTATCACCGCTTTTCGTGGTTTGTTTTCTCACGCGAAGCGATTTGCGTACCTTTGTTCTATCTTCTCTGTATAAAATGTAAGCTTTTGCCGTCTTTGCATGTCCGTTTTTTATTAAAACCTCTTCAACCAAATCCTGAACATCCTCAATACCTGGAATATTCTCTTCAAATCTTTTTTGTAAGAAATGGGTAACAACACTCGCAAGCTCTGTCGCGATAGACCGATCTGCACCACCAACCGCTTTTGCAGCTTTGAAAATAGCATCTGCTACCTTGCTCTCATCAAATGCCACCATCCGGCCATCACGTTTTTGAATTGTTTCAATTGCCATTGTCTTATTATCCTCCATTCTTACTTGTTTTATTCTTTTTTATTTTTTTTGTTGAATGCATCAAAGGTGTTAGTTCATTTATAAATTCGTTTATATCTTTAAATTCTCTATAGACTGACGCAAACCTGACATAAGCAACCTTATCCAAAATCCTGAGATGCTGCATAACAAGTTCACCAATAGATGTTGTCTCAACCTCCCTCTCAAACTTATCGTATATTACACTTTCAATTTCAGAGACAACGGTTTCAAGTAAATCTGTTGATACCGGCCTCTTTTCACACGCCTTGAGTAACCCTGATAATATCTTATTACGGTCAAAATTAATCCTGCTACCATCCTTCTTTATCACTCTTACAGGACTTTCTTCAACCCTTTCGTATGTCGTAAACCGTCTGCCGCAATTTAAACATTCCCTCCTTCGCTTTACACTCAACCCATCGGTTGATGCCCTCGAATTAATAACTTTATC
>JABGRF010000179.1 GCA_018648405.1 Candidatus Scalindua sp. | reverse complement strand
TTTTATTTATTTTTGATAAAATTCCGGAATGGATAACTTAGCACTCAAGCCAAATGACAGAGTATTGATTCTCGGAGGAACCGGCTTTGTAGGAAAAAGACTCGTTTCTGAACTCATCGAAAGAAATATCAAGCTCAGACTCTTTGTTCGCAACCCGTCAAAAGTATCTACCTCTATTCTGAAAAACAAGAACGTCGAGATTGTAAAAGGTGACATTGTCAGAGGAGATGGGCTAAAGGACGCAGTCCATGGAATTCATACCGCATACTATCTCGTTCACTCCATGGGCAGTAAGGGTATGTTTAAAAGCGCTGAATTCGCCAGGATGGACAAAAATGCTGCCGAGAATTTTATCAATTCGGCTGATGCAGCCGGTATCAAGAGAGTAATTTACCTTGGCGGTCTCGGGGAGGTCGGAAAGGGTCTTTCAGGACATCTCAGAAGCAGAGAGGAAGTTGCAGAGATATTGTCTTCAGGTAAACTACGTGCCACCGTTCTTCGTGCGGCTGTAATTATAGGAGCAGGAGGTGCATCCTTTGTAATACTGAAATATCTTGTTGAGCGGCTGCGTGTTATGATATGTCCAAAGTGGATAGATACAAAGATTCAACCAATTGCAGTGAAGGATGTCCTTGCATACCTCACAGGATGTTTATTTCTCCCGGAAACAGCAGGAAAGAAATTTGACATCGGTGGTCCCGAGGTTTTAACTTACAGGAAGATGATACAGCAATATACAGATGCCGTAGGAATTCCCAAGAGGGTTATTTTCCGCACACCTGTTTTATCATCACACCTTGCCTCCTACTGGGTAAGCCTGGTCACACCGATACCGTCAGGCCTGGCACACCCCCTGATAGAAGGAATGAAGAACGAGGTTGTATGCCTTGATGACAGTATTACAGAGTACATACCTATAGAAAAAACACCATTCAAAACTGCGGTAAAAATTGCCGTTTCTGAAAAAGTTAACAAAGCCTAAGGTTGTAATAAAAAACGCATCTTTTCCTTTTTTTGTTTGGGAAGCTTAAACCAGGTTGCCAGCCCTACTCTGTTATGTAAGCGGTTATACCACGCCAAACTTTATACTTTATTAGCTTCCTATCAATAATCAAATTATGTAAAATACAGGACAAATACTACTTGGAATCCTACATTTAAGACCACTTATTTAAAAATAATGCTAAACAAAAAACTATTATATATAGCCGTAATTATTGTTATCGGTATGGGTTGCCACTCAATGCCGGATATTGTGAAGGCTGACAGGTTGAGGAACTTTCCTGCTGAAATAAACGAGGGAGATATTGTTCATGTTGCAACCGGTGAGAAGATAACGTTTTCACAACTTGCCGACTCTTTTGACGGTGCCAGGATAATATATGTAGGTGAGGTACATTCAAACAGGGAGTCTCATGAATTAGAACTACAGGTCATGAAGGAGTGTTATGAGAGAAGCGGTGGTAATTTAGCAATCGGCCTGGAGATGTTCAAGAGGCCACAGCAGAAAATCCTGGATAAATGGACAAACGGGGAAATCAGCGAGAAAGACCTGTTATATTCAACTGACTGGGATTACGAGTGGGGGTATGACTATAATCATTATAAAGAAATCATGGATTTCATACGTGACAATAAGATCCCGGTTGTCGCACTGAACATTACAAAAGAATTCGGTAAAACAATAAGAAAAAAGGGAATTGAAGGCCTGAGTGAGGAAGAAAGAAAAACCCTGCCTGAAATAGATACTACAGATGTTTATCACAGAAAATATCTTGAAAGTATATTAATGAGCCATGGTCATGGTGATACTGATATGAGTGGTCTCTTCGAGAAATTTTATCAGGTACAGTGTGTCTGGGAAGATGTTATGGCTGACAGCATTACCGGGTATCTATCCTCTCCAGAAGCAAAAGATAAAAAATTACTGGTATTCATAGGAGGAGGCCATATCATCTATCACTTTGGCGTTCCAAAAAGAGTGTATCGAAGCAACCATCTCCCTTATCTAACTATTGAGACATACGAGAAGAGAGCTCTTAATCCTGATAAAGATCATCCTCTATTCGCAGGGGACATACCCCTTCAGCCGGCAGATTATATAAAGGTTGTTCAACTACCAGAACCAAAGAAAACAAAAGTGGTACTGGGAGTAATGATTCGAAACATGAAGGAGAACGAAACGGAAGAGGGGAGGGAAGATAAAGACAAAAAAGAGCAGAAGTATAGGGTTGTTATGGATAGTGTACGG
>JABGRF010000279.1 GCA_018648405.1 Candidatus Scalindua sp. | reverse complement strand
GGATTTGAAGCGAGCTCACCTTCACGAATGAGAAATTTGAAGAAAGATCGTATTGATGCGAGTTTGCGTGCGATAGTTGTTTTTGAATAATTCTTTGATCTCAAGACGGCAAGAAAACGTCTTAGTAGAAGATGGTTAATAGTCTCTAAGCTACTGGATTTTTCAACTTTTAAAAAATTATCAAACTGCAGCAAGTCTTTATGATATGCTCTCAACGTATGTTCAGAGAAACCATTTTCATGCTCCAATTTTGCAATAAAATCTAAGGACAGTTTTTCAATCATCAGTACTCTTTCCGCTTTTCCTGGAAAATACATCTAACCAGTATTTCGCTTCACTCTTGGACGGCCCCAGATATTTACAGAGTGGCTCATCATCCTCTTCCTTTTTAGACCGACTATCTCCCTTATCTCCCGCCTGTATGTATTCGACCTTCTTTTTGATATCTCTATAAAAAGCCAATGCATCTACAACCTTACAACCGTATCTTTTTACATACTGTTCTATGTCTCTGTCGGAAGTAATTACAGTAATATGCCTGGGATTATCACTACTACTCACCATCCTCTTGATCTCTTCATCTGCGTTTAGGTCTTGTCTTGAAAAAACCACATCTATTCCGGCCGGCCTTATTTCGGTTGAATTACCAGCACCCTGACCATCAAAGACTACTATTAATTTGTGCTTCCTTTTTTCTTTGTATTGCTCCAGCATAGCGAGAAATCTATTACGCAAAACCTCAATATCACACTTTTCAGTAGTATATCCCAGCTCAGATATTTTAAAGATCACATTGTAACCATCTACTATAATGTCCATTTAATATATTTTTTCTTCCCGTTACTGCTCTAATCTGTTTATTTGACTTCTACGTTACTATCAGCGCCAATATTAACATCCACAGGCACTCCTTACAACAACCTTCCTCTTGATACTCACGCATCTCATCTTCTTTTATTTCCTACCTTTTTGTGTCTTTGTGCGCTTCGCGCCCTTCCGCCCGTGCTGGATTGTACTACTACGATGAAAGCTTTCTAACGGACACTCTTCACACTTCATTTTTGGTTTACAATAATACTTACCTACCATAACTATGAGAGCATGATACTCATTATAAAGAGAGACCTCTTTCGGAAGATTGTCCTCAAAAACTGCCTTTATAGTATCATAGTCACAATCATCGGTTATCACGCCGTGCCTGACAAGTACACGTTTCGTATACGCGTCTACAACAAAAGTAGGTTTCTCGGCCGCATATAAGATTATTGAGTCTGCAGTCTCTCTGCCTATACCATTAACTGAAAGTAATTGTTCACGTAATTCAGTATAATCCAGTTTAAAGAGTTTTGCCAGACTGCCATTGTAATTCACGAAAAGCCACTCAATAAAATGTTTAAGCCTTTTTGCTTTAACATTAAAATAGCCTGAAGGCTTGATAAGCTCTGCAAGTTCCTCCTGTTTGATTTCGTATAATTTCCTAGGAGTGAATACTTTTGCGGCCTTCAGGTTCTTAATGGCCTTTTCAACATTGGTCCAATTTGTATTTTGAGTTAGTATAGCACCAATTATCACTTCAAATTTCGAGTCTCCCGGCCACCAATACTGTTTCCCAAATGATTTAAACAATCTGTCATAGATTCCGGTAAGCACCTTTGTCTTATTCATGCGCAATATTCTAACAAACCTCCTAACATAAATGCAAAATCTAAACTACCGAAAAATATCATTTTACAACTTTCGTATAAATCTGATATCATGCAAAATTAAAATAGCTTCAGCAATATGTAAACTGTCTTCCATTAAGTAAGCATTTGTAATTTAAGTGTTTAGAAAACTCTTTACTATGAATAAACCCGTATACTGTTTTATAGATGATTCTCCATTTGAACTTCAACTGTTCAGAGGCGTTATAGGAATGCGTTTCCCTGGAATACAGTTTGTCTATGCCAGCACTTATGATGAATGCCACAGGCAGTTGGATGAACAGAAACTTTATCCGTCTCTATTTATTCTAGATCTTTATGGTCGTGAAGGATTACAAGAAGAAGTATCTATTCCCCGGAAAGAGTTACTGGAGGCACAGATAGGAAGAATACCAGATCTGAATATCGCCTACGACGGCCTTGAGAAGTATAATTCCGACAAGAATCTGCAGTCAAATGAGTTCCTTAAACGCCTGTTTTCGATATTGAATGAGTGGAGAAACCTCTTCTCCGAACAATGTGCGAGCCTGGACCAGGGAAGCCAGTTTGGAATAAATAATCTTCTGAGTGTCAGGCAAGACTATCCGCCTGTTACTGCCGTAATGTATACCAGAAAGGGTTTATTTACAGATGCAGTAATATTGTCACAGCATAGCTGTGATGGAATATTCATAAAGCCCCCAGGTACTACTGACGAAGATATTTATGCAGAAACCGAAAAACAAGCAGAAAGTCTTATGTACAACTGGAACGAGTGCGTAAGGAATAGCTATAGCTTGTTTCTACAGAAGTTGAAAACCCAAAATACAATAACCACTAAACTTGAAGAAGTGTTATCCCGGAATAACAATCACATTGCAACAGATGTTGAAGAAAAACAGAGAATAAGCACGCTTCTTGATTCATTACAGACTACACTCCCTACTACAACAGATACACTAAACCAGAATATAGATTCGCTCATTCAATGGATGAATTTCTATTATAGTATATCCTGAATAATATTCATCTATCACACATAGCTTGCACATCTCCAGTTCTTTAAGATATCAATAATAAATTAATAAGAATTTGACAATTTTGATAAATATTTGATAATACGTGTAGTTGAAACTGAAGGAGGAATTATTGCCTTTTTATAGAACATGTAGCAAATCCAGACGCTGTTGAACGTTGGACACTGTCTATCGACAGAAATGTTCCATCTTTTAGTCAATGTATATACACATGCAGAAAGGAGAATTAAAATGATTGATGAAGACGAACTTTACCGGAAAGTAGAACGTGCTTGCCGATTAACATCGGCTGAATCTTTTAACCTCTGGAGCCGCATACATAGATTACGATGGTTTAACCGTTCAGATATATGGGTTAAACGTGACGATGAACTCAGTTTTGGCGTATCTGGGACCAGGCTGCGTAAGCTCGCATCAACAATCCCTGCATTAAAACTAAAAGGGATTGAAGAGGTAGTTATAATTGGAGAAGCAACCTCTAACAATGTTCTTTCCGCCGCACAAACACTGACAGAGAACAATATTAAAATAGCACCCTTCCTGCTTGGACCACCGAAACACAAAGAGGGTAATTTAAGGCTCCTTTCACTGTTTGTTGATGATGACGAAATACATTGGATTCCACGTGAACAGTGGCCTGATATTGAAACCCATGTTAACAAATACGTAGAGAAAGAGAATGAGCAGGGAATAAAGGTTTTTGTGCTTCCTGAAGGAGGACATCATCAACTTGCTCTGCCTGGTTCCTTAAGTATCATATTGGATATTCTTCGTAATGAAACTGAATCTGGAATCACTTTTGATCATGTTTTTATAGATTCAAGTACCGGTATGGTCGCACAGTCTCTAATTGCGGGAGCTGCTGCTATTAATAAAAAAATACAATTTCACATAGTAATCCTGACAGGATCTTTTGAAACATTTGAATGCGGACTAAATCAGATTGTTCAATATACAGAAGATTTTCTACAGGAGTCAATCGAATCAGAACCTGACTATAAGCTCTATTACCCCGCAACTACCAAGTCTTTTGGAGGTACAGGTAGAAGCATTTACAGGGAAATAAAGAACATTGCAAAAAATGACGGAATCCTTACAGATCCTGTTTATTCCGCCAAGCTTTTTATTACAGCAAAACAGGCTATTCAAGACCTGTCAATAGAAGGCAACATACTTCTGATTCATTCCGGAGGCACATTAGCCTTGAGCGGTCTTATGGACAGACCAGTTTCCGACATGGAGACATCAGAAGATAGTTATTAATTTATATCTGTTGAAAGGGTCTTCAGGAGAGTGCGGGACATTTATTCAACATAAAAGAATTTATTTAATCTTGGAGTAGACAAAATATGGCTTATCAAAATGTGGTTGTTTTAGGAGGCAGTGGTAATGTTGGCAGGGAATTTATGTCCCAGGTAATTCAACAAGACACTGGTTTCTCCAAAAAGCATCTTAATCCCACGAATGTAATAGCACTGACTGACAGCAAAGGCTTCTGGTTTAATCGGCATGGCCTGAAGATCCAGGAGAATCCCGAAGATATTCCTAAATGGAGAGATTCGAAGGATGAATTTAAAGAATATATGCAGGGTTTAGACGAGTATAACCAATACGATAACCTATCCGATTTATTAAAATTAATCAAAGATGAGGGAATGGCCGGTGAAATAGCATTTGTTGATATTACTGCAGGCAAGGATGATCTAAGAGATTTTCATCTGAAGGTAATCAATGATTCTGAGGAAACTATAATTACCGCAAACAAAAACCCGATCTCCATATACTCAACTGATGTATTCAGAACGCTTACCAGATACAGAGAAAGATATGGGTTCCTCTGCACGGTTATGGCCGGAGCAAATGCGGTCTCTAATTTACTGGACTATTACGATACTTCGGAAATAGTAAATAGAATAGAAGCTTGTTTTTCAGGTACACTGGGGTATCTGTGTGCTGAACTGGAGAAGGGCGAAAGAAGTTTTTCAGAAATACTTAATGATGCTAAAGATATGGGTTATACGGAGCCTCACCCAAAAGATGATCTGAACGGGCTTGACGTTGCCAGAAAACTGATAATTTGTGCAAGAACATTCGGACATAACGTTTCAATGCCTGATATTGAGCTGGAAGGTTTCATTGATGAATCATTTCTGAATATCGATGATGTCGATGATTTTATGGAATCTGTAAAAGGAGCCGATCAGGAAATCAAAGACAAATTCGATTCTGCTAAAAGCAGAGGGAAAACACTGAGATATGTTGCTAACTTCAATCTAAGTGAGAATGGTAACTCTACATTCAAAGTAGGCCTGAAAGAAGTTCTTCCCGACTCCCCTCTCGGCACACTGAAAGGCTCTTCGAACAAAGTCATTGTCGAGACAGATATTTTCAACGGCGACAAGAAATACATTATAGAGTCACCCGGAGCCGGACCAGATGTAACTGCATGGGGCTTAAGGAGAGAACTCCTGTCACGATTGAGAGGAAGAAAAGGCGGAGACTATAAACTGACGTAAAATGTCATTAGTAAATCTCACTACTAATAAAGAGTCAGGGCTATCGGTAAGACTGTCTCTTATTATTACTGAAATATCTGGTATCTTCTGTTTCCGTGTTAAATTTACTTTTCGGCCTGAAGTAAAATTTCAGTGGAATTTCACTGAAAGGCAGGCTGTTTCTCAATTGATTCGACAAGTATCTTTCATAATCGGAATTGAAAAGTCTTTTGTCGTTGACAAACAAAACAAATGTCGGTGGACAGACAGATACCTGTGTAGCATAATAGACCTTTGATACTTTAGTTTTTCTCTTTGTAGGGCGGTGTTGCGTAAATGCCTGTTCAAGGACGGAGTTGAGCTCTGATGTTGGTACACGCGTATTTGCCTGTACAAACATTTCCTGTGCCAGTTCAATAGTCTCAATTATATTTTCTCCACTAAATGAGCTGATGAATGACAAAGGCGCAAAGCCCATCCCTGGTAAACGGGCATGAACATATTTGATAAATTTTTCAATTTCTACATCTTCTGCAATGTCCCATTTACTTACAACCAGTAAACAGGGTTTATATTGAGTCTTGATATAGTCACTTATTTTCTTATCTACCTGAGAGATATCTCTGGGCGCATCAATCAACAAGATCACAACATCTGCACGGCGGATAGATCTCTCCACCCTGGTCATTCCATAGAATTCAATAGAATCCTGGATATGTTTTTTCTTTCTGACCCCTGCCGTATCAATAGCAACAAATTCTTTTCCATCTATTTTGAACTTTACGTCAACAGAATCTCTTGTAGTGCCAGGGATCTCACTTACAATAACCCTTTCCTCCTGAGCAAGTGTATTTATTAATGTCGATTTCCCCGCATTCCTCTTCCCCACAATAGCAATCTTCATTAACGGCTCTGTCTTTACTGGTTTTGTGTCAACCTCCGGAAACAGAGAAACAATCTTATCTAAAAGATCTGTTCTGCCATATCTTTGTAGAGCAGAAACCGGTATGGGCTCTCCCAGACCAAGCTTAAAGAACTCTGATGTCTGGAAATCATATTTTTCCGCATCACATTTATTAACTATGAGAAGGAGTGGTTTTTCTATTTTTCGCAGTCTCTCAGCTACTTTAATATCTAATGGTGTAATTCCGTCACGAACATCTACAACGAAGAGGATCAGGCTTGCTTTTTGAATTGCTATCTCTATTTGAACGTCTACCTCTTGTGCTATGTCTTCAATATCCGTGATCCCGATACCACCTGTATCAATTAATTCGAACAGAGCATCTTCATGTTCAATCTCTATGGACACTCTATCCCTGGTAACACCACTTGTTGGATCAACTATTGAAATGCGTTTTTTGGCCAGACAATTTAAAAGAGAAGACTTACCGACATTAGGTCTTCCTATAATAGTTACTATTGGAAGGAACATTTTTTATTTTTTTAACATTTCCTGAAACCTATCAGGGCGTACTAATCAGGTACCATACCTGAGACTGTAATTATTCAATTTGCTACTACAAGAACAGATAGAAGTATTTCCGCAGACTTATTCTTTATCTTTTGGAGACAATCCATCCTTTTCCTGTGATTTTTTCATGGTCTTTGTTTTTTTCTGTTCTGGAGGTGCTATTGGTTCGGGTGCTGTCGGTGCTTGCTGTACTGCTGATTCCTCAGGTTCTTCCGGCGCTGCCTCATCCGCAGCTACATCTTCCTCGTCTTCTTCGACATATACATCTGACATTTCCGTATCATCAACATCTTTCCTCATAATTAAGTATGCAATAGTGCTGGCAGAACCTACAAATGCAATTACTATACTACCAACTGTCATCTTAATCAGAACAACATATAACATAAGCAGTAAGGCAGCTATCCTCATTGACATTGGATTAAGTGATGTGATTGTATCACCTGCACCACTCATACCAGCTATGAAGTCCCTTATTTCATTTAGCTTATCCCCCATGCCCAAACCAACTGTGAAATAGCTGGTCTTCATAACGAGACATGCACCATATCCGGCAACAAAAGTCAAAATAGTTCCACAAACTATTATAGTAATAAGTAATGATAAGAAATGTAATGGTCTGGACAACACATAACTGTATGCTCTACTGATCGCATCAAAAGCATCAGAACCCTCAGAACTTATTGCAGGGAACATGAGGATGAATCCTACTATGCCAACAATACCTAAAAAGACAATTAAGAATCCGGAAAGAATAGCCAACGGAAATCCAACAGCAACGGCAATTTCTCCAGCATACTCTATTTTACCCACTAAGCCCCCAGCGACATTACATGCAATAAAGAATAATACGCCCAGTACTGGTGTAAGAGGAGACCAGAAATATGACCAGAACTTCTTCATCACAAAAGAGAGAGAGTCCTTAAGTCCTGTCTTCTCACCTCTGGCAAATTCCAGAGCTGCCAGGCGCGTAATAGCACCCGCAAAAACGGACCAGATTATCATTAATCCCAGAACCAAAACGATAAGAACAACATACTCGCCCCACTCCACACTTTTTATGGATGAGGCCAATGTACGTAGAGAACTGCATAGGCCAAGTCTGGGTGAAATCAAAAATCTATTGATTATCTCAAACGGGGTAATTTCAACTAATTTAAATGCGGAACCAAAAGCGAGTATTACTAAAACCCAGAGAATACTAAAAGCAATACCAACAAAAGCACAGACCAGCTTGTTGAAATCAAGCGCCACCTTAACTCCTCGCAGAATACTCTTAGTGTCCTGTATGAATGGTTCCATTAAATACCTCTCTCTTCGTTTCGGTTTCTAAAAAAATAACTATTTATTATAAAAGGATTTTCTACCGGTTAGTATATATCTATTCGTTGTAGTCTTCAAGCTTTTCGTTCGTCGTCGGTTCGTCAATACGTCTTTCTTCATCAAACCAGGAACCCAGATCAGTCAGCTTGCAACGTTCACTGCAAAATGGAAATGTAGGTATGTCACTTATGGAATTGTAGGAAAGCTCTTTACCACAACTACGGCATTTAATCTTTGACATTTTTCTTTGTTTCTTTTTTCTTCGCTTTGCTATCTTTTTTGTCTGTAGAGGAAGATGATTTCTCAGCTTTCTCCCGTGACTTATATTCTTCACTCCGGTAATCAGTTTGATAGAAGCCGGAACCTTTAAAGATAATTGTGCTACCGGCCCCGATCAGACGTTTCAGCTTCAGTTTTCCACACTCAGGGCATTTCCTAATATGCTTTGCAGTGATTGATTGAAACAGTTCCATTGTATGATTACACGCATTACACTCATAATCGTAAGTAGGCATAATTCTCCTTTTTCCTAACAAATGTTAAGACATAAAACACTATTCATCAGATTCCTCTTCTTCCTCAACGGTTCTTTTCGAAACCTTTACTTTTGAGGGCCTGATTACTCGTTCCTTTAAGAGGAAACCTCTCTGGAACTCATCAATAATTGTATGGTGAGGCGTCTCATTATTCTCCTCCTCCATTACAGCTTCATGAAGATTTGGATCAAACGCCTTTCCAACAGTTTCTATAGGCTCTACACCGTATTTACCCAGAACCTTAAACAACTGCTCTTCTATTAACTTAATACCTTCCACAAACTTGTCAAAATCTTTAGAATTATCTGCCAGTTTCAAGGCCCTGTCGAAATTATCGAGTTCAGGTAAAAAGTCAAGTATCAGGCTCTGAATAGCAAACTGAGAAGTTGAATCACTCTCCTTAGCCATTCTCTTCTGATAATTCATGAATTCTGCCTTAGTTCTCAGCAGTTGATCAAGATAGGTATCACGTTCTGCTGCTTTTGCCTTTAATTCAACAATCTCTTCCTTTGTCAAATCCACCAGTTCCTCTACGTCATCTTGCGTCTCTTCCTGCGCGGATTCTTTGCTATCTTCCATATTTATATTTTCGTCTGCACCGGCTTCAGGCTCAGAGTTTCCCTGAGTACCTTCGACGTTTTCCTGATCTTTATCTTCTTTCATACCGTCATCCTGTTCGGCGTTAACATTTTCTTCATCCTGATTATTTTGTTCTTTAGACGTCACAACAGATATCCTCCAATGATTTCACAAGAATGAATTACTTAAAACAGCTTTTTAACCTTTTGAAAGAAACTCTTTGCTTTCGGCGTCACATTCTTGTGTTCTGATTCTGCAAACTCTCTTAACAATTCTTCCTGTCTGGGAGTCAATTTAGTTGGAGTTTCAACAACAACGTGTACTAGCATATTCCCAACCCCAAAACCACGAACGTGTGGAAACCCCTCTCCTTTAACCGAGATGATATCATCACTTTGCATCCCAGCAGGTATTCTTACTTTTCTCATCTTCCCTAGAATAGTAGGCACCTCAATTTCACTTCCCAATGCCGCCTGAGTAAATGTAATTGGGAATTCACAAATAATGTCGTAATCTTGCCTTTTGAAGATGGAATGTGGTTTTATGTGTATATCGCAATACAAGTCTCCCGGATGTGCTCCATTCGCTCCTGATTCACCCTGACCTGTGACACGTAATCTCGAACCATCTTCAATACCGGCAGGAACCTGTACCTTAATATTAGACTTTTTTGGATACACGCCATGACCACTACATTTTCCACAGGGGGTTTCTATTATTTTCCCGTTACCCTGGCATTTAGGACATGTAGTTCTAATAGTAAAGAAGCCTTGTCTTTGATGAATTTCACCTTTACCTTTACAATAAGGACAGGAAACTGGAGATGTACCTTTTCGGGCTCCTGTTCCCCTGCATTCTTCACAGAAATCTCTTTTGGTAATCTCTATTGACTTCTCAATGCCGGTAGCGACATCTTTAAAATCTATAGCGATATCACATCTTAAACTGGCACCGCGTTTTTCAGCCTGCCTTCTCCCACCACCACCAAAGAAATCCTCAAAAATGCTTCCTCCACCACCTCCACCGCCGCCAAAGATATCACCAAACGCATCAAAAATATCTTCAAAATTGCCAAATCCCCTTGCATCTCCGCCTCTTAATCCCTCATGACCATATTGATCATATCTTTTTCTCTTTTCAGGATCACTAATCACTTCGTATGCTTCAGCGGCAACCTTGAACTTCTCCTCTGCCTTCTTGTCACCCTGATTTTTGTCAGGATGATACTTCAACGCTAATTTTCTATAGGCACGTTTTACGTCATCTTGGCTTGCGTCTCTTTTAACTCCGAGAACGACATAATAGTCTTCTTTTTCCATTTTTTAGTTATAGATTATCTTACAGATTGTCCAAAAATCCAAAATCCATCAAGCATACTTACAAACCCGTAAGCATAAACTACACAATATCTTAACACTAATACCAAATCGCCAGAAACTATATAATACAAGTGATATTTAAAATGTCAAGCTGGTTCTACCGTAGAATAACAGCAGAAGTATAAAAACAAAAAGGCCACATAAATGCGGCCTCTTTGTAAAACATCTATCAACTTTTTCAGTCATTTAATTAAGACACACTGCCCTCAACCTGATTCTCTTCATCATCCTCACTTAAATCAGTTACCATTACATCAGTAGTTAACATGAGCCCTGCAATACTTGCTGCATTTTGTAATGCAGTACGTGAAACTTTTGTAGGGTCGATGATGCCTCTTTCAAACATATCCACGAACTCAGAAGTGTTTGCATCAAATCCGATATTGGTACTTTTCTCCTTTATTTCTGCAATAATTACAGAACCTTCACCACCTGTATTGGACACAATTTGTCTAAGAGGCGCCTCAATAGCTCTTGCTATTATATCTGCACCCATTTTCTCATCACCTCTTAGCTTCTTGCGTAATTCGTCAACTTTTGGTATCGTCCTGACTAAGGCGACTCCACCTCCGGGAACAATACCTTCCTCTACAGCTGCCCTTGTTGCATTCAACGCATCTTCTACACGAGCTTTTCTCTCGTTAACTTCAGCTTCAGTAGCTCCGCCTACGTTTATCACTGCAACACCGCCGGTAAGCTTTGCCAATCTTTCCTGAAGTTTCTCTTTGTCGTAATCAGATGTCGTCTGTTCAATCTGGCTTCTAATCTGAGAAATTCTGCCCTGCACATCTGATTTTTTTCCACTACCTTCTATTATTGTAGTGTTTTCCTTATCAATCGTAACACGCTTCGCAGTTCCAAGATCATCAAGCTCCAGAGTCTCCAACTGCACTCCAATATCTTCTGATATCAAACGGCCATTTGTCAAAATTGCTATATCCTCCAGCATAGCCTTCCTTCTATCTCCAAAACCAGGTGCTTTAACCGCAGCGCAGTTCAAAACCCCTCGCAGTTTGTTTACGACTAACATTGCAAGTGCTTCACCATCAACCTCTTCGGAAATAATCAAAAGCGGCTTACCAACACCAGCCAGCTTTTCCAGTAGAGGCAACAGCTCCTTCATATTAGAAATCTTCTTTTCATGAATTAATATGTACGGATCGTCAAAGATAACCTCCATAGTTTGAGCCTTTGTAACAAAATAAGGCGAAATAAAGCCCTTATCAAACTGCATGCCCTCAACTATGTCTAATGTAGTATCCATACTCTTCGCTTCTTCGACCGTAATAACACCGT
The DNA here is from genome assembly GCA_018648405.1 of Candidatus Scalindua sp. Lineage (GTDB taxonomy): Bacteria > Planctomycetota > Brocadiia > Brocadiales > Scalinduaceae > Scalindua. The sequence goes on along the minus strand of JABGRF010000279.1, from coordinate 2,642 downwards.
CTTTACCAACTTTATCCATAGCATCGGCTAGCAGGTTTCCGATTGTAGAGTCGTTATTAGCAGAGATCGTACCAACCTGTGCGATCTGTGCTCTATCCTTAACCTTCTTGCACATGCTGGCCAATTCTTCAACCACTACACCAACGGCCTTATCAATACCCCTTTTCAGAGCCATAGTATTAACGCCTGATGTAACATACTTCATCCCTTCATTGTAGATTGCTTCAGCCAGGATTGTTGCTGTTGTAGTACCATCACCAGCAATATCGCTGGTTTTAGAAGCTACCTCGCAGACCATCTTTGCACCCATATTTTCAAAGGGCTCGCTCAGCTCTACTTCTTTAGCTACAGTAACACCGTCCTTCGTTACTGTAGGTGAACCAAAACTCTTTTCCAAAATCAGATTTCTGCCAGTAGGACCCATAGTGACCCTTACAGCATCGGCCAGTTTCTTTATGCCGTTCTTTATATTGCGCCTTGCCTCTTCGTCAAACAAAAGCTGTTTTGCAGCCATAATATTCCCCCTGAACTTGATTAATCAATTTTAGCCAAGATATCGTTTTCTTTTAAAATAAGATAATCTTTTCCACCAACTGTAATTTCTGTTCCAGCATATTTTCCGTAAAGAACCTTATCACCTTTTTTCACTAACAGTGCGGCTCTTTTTCCGCTATCCAGGAGCTTACCCTCTCCCACAGAAACAACCTTACCTTTTGTTGGTTTTTCTTTTGCTGAATCAGGCAGAACAATTCCACCCTGTGTTTTTTCTTCCGCTTCAAGCGGCTGAATTACTACTCTGTCATCCAAAGGCCTAATAGCCATAACAAATACCTCCCTTTATTTTTATTATCATGTAAAGATGAAATAATTTATATCGTCAGGGAAAAACACCCTGACGGGTTTATCATGTTATTTTTTACATCATTCCAGGCATTCCGCCCATGCCACCCATTCCAGGCATACCACCCATTCCAGGCATTCCGCCGCCCATTCCTCCCATACCGCCCATTCCACCACCAGGCATTCCACCACCACCAGGAGGCATCATAGCTTCGTCTTTGCCAGGTATTTCAGAAATAAGGCAATCGCTGGTAAGCAGAATACTGGCAATGCTTAAAGCATTTTGCAATGCACTCCTTGTTACTCTAGCAGGATCAATCACACCCGCTTCAATGAGATTACCGTATTCTTCTTTTTCTGCATCATATCCAAATGCCTTATCTTTTGATTTTAAGATATTCCTTAAAACAACTGCACCTTCCAGTCCCGCATTTTTGGATATCTGCTTTATTGGTTCAGTGAGAGCATTTTTTATGATGTCAACACCGAAATGTTCATCACCCTTCAACGTCAGATCATCTAACGTCTCAGATGCCCTTAAAAGAGCAACACCACCACCAGGCAATACACCTTCGGCAATTGCAGCACGTGTGGCATGTAATGCATCCTCTACACGTGCCTTCTTCTCTTTCATCTCTGTTTCAGTTGATGCACCCACATTTATCTGTGCAACACCACCTGCTAATTTAGCCAATCTTTCCTGCAATTTTTCACGATCATAGTCAGAAGTTGTCTCTTCAGCCTCTTTTCTTATCTGATTTATACGTGAACTTATATTTTTCGCACTGCCTCCGCCACTTACAATAACCGTATTCTCGGAATCAATATTAACCTTCTTTACAGTTCCAAGATCGGTTAGTTCAATACTCTCCAGCTGCATGCCTAAATCCTTAACAACAGGCTTACCACCAGTTAGTATTGCAATATCATCCATCATGGCTTTTCTTCGATCTCCATAACCCGGAGCCTTAACTGCAGCGCAGACAATAGTACCACGAATGTTATTTATTACCAAAGTTGCCAACGCCTCACCATCTACATCCTCAGCAATTATCAAAAGAGGTTTCTTAGTTTTCGAAACCTTTTCAAGTAAAGGAACAATACCTTTTATGTTTGATATCTTCTCTTCATGGATTAATACATATGCGTCCTTCAGTTCCACCTTCATATTATCTTTGTCTGTAGCAAAATGCGGAGACAAATATCCACGGTCGAATTGCATACCTTCAACCACATCAACGTCTGAAGTGAGACTCTTTCCCTCTTCAACAGTAATAACACCGTCCTTACCAACTTTCTCCATCGCATTTGCAATCATTTTACCGATGTCACTATCGTTATTGGATGCGATAGTACCAACGTTAGCAATATCGGCCTGACCCTTTATCGCTTTACTCATGCTCTGAAGCTTTTCCACAACAGTATCAACTGCAGCCTTCATACCACGGTTAAGAGCAACTGGATCTACACCTGCCGAAACAGCCTTCAAGCCATTACTGAAAATAGCTTCAGCCAATACTGTAGCAGTAGTAGTTCCATCTCCTGCAATGTCACTTGTCTTCGATGCTACCTCTTTCACCAGCTTTGCACCCATATTCTCATACGGATCCTTCAACTCAATTTCTTCAGCAACGGATACACCGTCTTTTGTTATTGTAGGACTTCCCCATCCCTTATCAAGAACAGCATTTCTACCCCTTGGTCCCAGTGTGCATTTAACCGCACTAGCCAACTTGGTAACTCCCCTTTTAATTGCCATCCTTGCATCTTCTTTGAATAACAACTGCTTTGCTGCCATTACA
>JABGRF010000044.1 GCA_018648405.1 Candidatus Scalindua sp. | reverse complement strand
AAAAATAAAGTCAAGGGTTTTTTAATGTCCTGGAATTACCCTGATTTTACTTTTTTGAGCATAAAAAAAAACTGACTTGATTATTCTTATAATATATTGTATTACGTGTACAGTCATGTAACGTTAGCACCGCTTTGTATATATTATATACAGTTATTAAGTTGCGGTTATGTTGTTCTTCTGTATTGAGTTAGAGAGAATATTTTAGTAATTTATAGAAAAAATGCATAACAAATCACACGAAATCATACTTGTTGTAGACTTTGGTTCACAGTATTCTCATCTGATTGCGAGGAGAATCAGGGAACAAAACGTTTACAGTAAAATTGTATCTTATAAAATAACTCCTGAGGAGATCAAACAACAGAAGCCTAAAGGCATTATTTTGAGTGGTGGGCCAGCCAGTGTTTATGCTTCAGATGCGCCACGATGTAATGAAGAGGTTCTTAGTATGGGAATTCCTGTTTTAGGAATATGTTATGGCTTTCAATTGGGTAGCCAGATATTAGGTGCTGAAATTGAATCAGCAGAAAATAGAGAATACGGAAATACCAGGTGTACTATCAAAGATGATACATCACTTCTTTCTGGACTTGGTGATTCTATAGATGTCTGGATGAGTCATGGTGATCAGGCAATGGCGCTCCCGGATGATTTCGAGTCACTCGCATATACGGATAATTGTCCGTACGCTGCAGCAAAACATAAAGAAAGTAATTTCTACGGAGTTCAATTTCATCCGGAAGTTACGCACACTCCATCCGGTAGTCAAATTTTGAATAATTTCCTTTTCAAGATCTGCGGTTGTTCAGGTGATTGGGAGATGAGTTCATATATAAAGAGTGCAGTAGAAAAAATACAGAAGCAGGTGGGAAAAGAGAAGGTTATATGTGGCTTATCAGGAGGTGTAGATTCTGCTGTCGCCGCCGCCCTTATTTACAAAGCGATAGGCAGTAACCTTTCATGTGTTTTTGTAGACAACGGATTACTGAGAATGAATGAATCAGGAAGTGTAATTGAAACATTTAAGAAGAATTTCAAGGTTGATTTACATTTTGTTGATGCAAGGGACAGGTTTTTAGAAAAATTATCAGGTATAACTGATCCGGAGCAGAAACGAAAGATCATCGGTCACGAATTTATTGATGTATTTAAGGATGAATCAAATAAAATTGCAGATATCAAATATCTGGCACAGGGCACCCTGTACCCGGATGTTATAGAAAGTGTTTCTGTGCATGGAGGCCCTGCCGTTACTATTAAAAGTCATCACAATGTGGGAGCTCTGCCTGAGGAGCTGGGTTTCGAACTTGTTGAGCCCCTCAGGGAGCTTTTTAAAGATGAGGTGAGAAAAATGGGTTCTGAGCTTGGGCTTCCGGATGATATTTTATGGAGACATCCTTTCCCCGGCCCCGGCCTTGCCATAAGGATAATAGGCGATATTACAGAAGATAGACTGCAGACCCTCAGATGTGCGGACGAAATAATGATACAGGAGATAAAATCGGCAGGTCTTTACAGGGGAATTGCCCAGGCGTTTGCCGTCTTCCTGCCGGTGAGTACTGTTGGAGTCATGGGCGATGAGAGAAGCTACGAGAACGTTATTGCTCTTCGTGCTGTTGAATCAACCGATTTTATGACGGCAGATTGGGTAAAGATACCATACGAAGTACTGGCCCGTATTTCGAGCCGTATAATTAATGAAGTTAGAGGTGTTAACAGAGTTGTTTACGACATCAGCTCAAAGCCACCGAGCACTATTGAGTGGGAGTGATTCTCAAATGAATCGCTTGTAAGCACTCATAAGCTGCCGAGTAATCTTTCCCGGAACTGCCTTTCCTATCTTAGAATCGTCAATCTTCGAAACGGGCATTATTTCCATCAGTGAATTAGTAATAAACACTTCATCTGAATTGACTAATCTATCTATCTCAAAACACTCTTCACTCACAGGGATACTGCTGTCACGGCAAATATCAAGCACCGTTTTTCTTGTGATTCCAGGCAGGATATTTGTATCGAGTGAAGGGGTAACAATACTCTCGCCGCTTACCATGAAAATATTACTTACCACGCATTCGGCTACATGGCCGTCGGTATTAAGGATAATCGTCTCATCAGCAGACCTCTTATTTGCTTCTTCTTTCAATATAATACTTTTCAGTAGATTTGTTGATTTGTGACGGGAGATAGGACAAGATGTGCTCCTTCTGTAATCGGAAACAACCAGAGACATTCCTTCGTCATAAAGATT
>JABGRF010000045.1 GCA_018648405.1 Candidatus Scalindua sp. | reverse complement strand
GGATTTAACGAAACGACAAACTGATAATGCTCTGCCGCTTTGTCCAGTTCATTCTTCTCACGATAGATAACTCCAAGGTTGTTGTGTGTTTCCGCATTCTCCGGATCCAGTATCAGTACCGCTTCGTACTCTTTGATAGAGCTGTCTATGTTTCCCAGCTTCTGATAGTAAACGCCGAGGTTAAAGTGATAGACTGTCTTATCCATGGATGGATTTCCTGAAGAGGATGAAACTGCTGGTATTTCAGGTTTTCCTGATCCGGGGTTGTTTACTATGCTATTTACGGTAGCCTGCAATTGATCACTTACCGGGGCGGCACAAACAGTGCTGCCGAGGTGCAGGACTACTGTAGAAACCAATAGAGTGCTTACATATCCGACGAGTCGTTTCCTCTGTAACTCCTTTAATGTTCCTGTGTAAAATTTATTAATGATCTGTCGCATAATAACCTCCCTTTAATTTAATCTCTAATAATGTGCAATGTTATTTCTTCTTGGTAAATGGTTTTTTCAGTAACGAATATTTTGATCTTATAGAGCCAAAATCTTTTGCTCTTGGGCCTACAATAGTAGGTGTAATGAGTATCACCAGTTCTGTTTTAATATCTGAACTTAATTCTCTGCGAAAAGCTTTTCCGGCGACCGGAAGATCTCCGAGAAAAGGAAGTTTAGAGTGATTAGCCTTAACATCATTTTTAATCAAACCAGCTATTAATATTGTCTCTCCATTAGTAATAGTAACGACTGTCTCCGTCTCTCTCGTATCAATAGCCGGCCTTTCGGCCCCTCCAGACTCTTTGAGTTCGATAAATGAGGATACACTTGGATGGACTTCCATGGTAATCATCCCTTCCAGATCCACATGCGGTGTGACATCAAGATAAACTCCATAGTTAAATGGCTTTGCCGTTGTAGTGGTAATGACACCACCGGCTCCGCCAGCGCTCTGCTGTGTTTCAAAATATACATCCTGTGTTACACTGCTGAGTATGGCCTTTTGACCGTTCAATATAGAAACCTCAGGGGATGAAAGTACTGTAACATCTCCCTGTGATTTCAGGGCCGTTATAAGGTAGTTAAAGTGGCCTGCAGATTTTCCGAACTGAAACAGCTCTGCTACATCATTTGATGATGTAGAGGTTGCCCTTGACTGACCGGTTGCGCTGGTTGAATCACCTAGTATAGGAGCAAAGCTCTGTACAATATTTAAGGGGTTGGTCCTGTCAGAGAAAAAAGGAATCGACTTAAGCGTCGCTGCCCAATTTATACCGAACTCATTACCATCCTTAAGGGTTACTTCCAGCAACTTGGCCGTGATATGTATCTGTGTCTGAACCGAGTTCTTGAAGATGTCCATGTACTCCTCTATCCTCTTCATGTTTGACCGGTAGTCAGTAACCGTTATGTAGCCCACTCTTTTGCTTATAGCCAGCTTCCCCGTGTCGGGAGACATAAGAGCAGTGATTCCGGATTCCAATTCTGCCCATACGTCTACAGACTCTTCAGTCAAAACAGAGCCAAAGCTTGCGCCGGCACCTTCCTCATCTCCGGCTCCTGTTACTGCCATTACAGAGCTTTTGGAATTTCTGGAAGATGTGGTGTATGTAAAATTGAAGGTACGTGTCACCATTTTTGGTACTGATATCTTTAGAATATTCTCCTCGATGACGTACTCAAGTCCTAACGGGTCCAGTAAGACATCTAAAACCTTTTCAAGTGTCAGGTTCTTGAAAGATGCGGTTACCTTGCCTGAGACGCCGGGTTCTACAATAATGTTATATTCCGGCAGTTCTCCGGTCAATACATGGAGAACATCATTTATTTCCATCTCTTTGATTGATAAGCTATACAGCTTCTCTCTCTGCTTTACCTCATCCAGCATCTGTGTTACCGGTAATTCATCCATGGCAGAGACAATGGTTGTGGTTATTCTTTTAGGAGCTATCTGACTGACCGGCATTTTTTTCAGCTCTTCCTCAGTAGTTGCGCATCCGGCAACAATGAGTGCAGCAACTATCGCTAATATAATATTCTTCATTTCTCCTCCTTGAGCACGCCTGTAATATTCTGCTTCAGTTCAGCTAACATATCTTCCCCAGAAACGATTTAATAATTAATTGCTAAAAAGTAAGTACTGTGCTGATATCGCAAACACATTGCCAAAGTTGTTATTAAAAACTAAGTGTTTGTAAGTAGCTAGCGTGGTAATGCTTACAGGGGTCAGTGCTTTAATCGCAATATATTTTGTTTCTTTTAGG
>JABGRF010000230.1 GCA_018648405.1 Candidatus Scalindua sp. | reverse complement strand
GCCTCAGCCTGCTGAAAATAAGACTGGCAAACGTGTAGCAATTATTGGTTCCGGACCTGCCGGACTTGCAGCGGCACAACAATTAGTTCGAAAAGGACATGACGTAACTGTATTTGAAAAAGATGACAGGGTTGGCGGCATGTTACGTTACGGCATACCCGATTATAAAATAGACCGCAGCGTCCTTGATAGAAGGCTGGATCAGCTTAAAGAAGAGGGTGTCTCTTTTGAAACTCAGGTCAATGCGGGAGTTGATATTTCAGGGATGTATTTGTCGCGAACATTTGATGCGGTAGTTATAAGTGTTGGAGCACAGACACCAAGAAATCTGACAATTCCCGGAAGGGGCTTAAATGGCGTACATTTTGCAATGCCATTTCTGACTCAACAGAACCGGAGAATAGCAGGCGATATCATCCCGGAAAATGAAGTAATTACCGCCAAAGGTAAGAACGTCATAGTTATTGGTGGAGGCGACACAGGATCAGATTGTATTGGGACCAGCATCCGTCAGGAAGCAGCCAGTGTCACGCATATCTATTATCAGGATGTTCCTCCAAAAGAGCGTCCTGCCTGTAATCCATGGCCGGAATGGCCTAAGACATTCAAGACCAGCTCCTCTCAGGAAGAAGGTTGTGAAAGATTCTGGAAATATCAGACTAAAGAGTTTGTTGGAGAAGATGGCAATCTGACCGGGCTGAAAGTGACTGAACTCGATTGGACGAGACCTGCAGATGGTTCACGCGGCACATATTCTGAAATACCTGGCTCCGAAAAAGTTATTCCAGCAGATCTTGTGTTTATTTCAATAGGTTTTCAGCATTGTGAGCACGGCCCCCTTCTTATGGACCTGAAGCTTGAACTTGATAAAAGAGGCAGGGTAAAAATAGATGAGAATAAGATGACGTGTCTCCCTGGAATCTTTGCTGCCGGTGATGCTGAGCTTGGCGCAAGCCTGGTTGTAAGTGCTATTTACAGTGGCAGACAGGCTGCAGCAGGTGTTCATCAATATTTAATGTCTGAAAGGACATTAAAGTTGAAAGAAAATACCGGCAGATAACCTACACACGTTCTACATAGTCAGAATAAAGATAACAGAAAATATAACGCTTTTTTATGCATCTTCCAAACCATCTTGCCTAGGAATTTCCACATATTATCATTACAGTATCCGTGTAACTACAACACGAATATCATAATTTTTGCTTGCATATCACTTAAAATTGTTTACTATCTATAACGATTGTTATGTCTTCAGGAATAGACATTACAATGCATAATAAAGGATAAAACAGAATGCCAACAAATGGACGAATACTTATTGCCGACGATGAGGAGTTACTGCGTCGCACAACAGCAGAATTATTGAGTAAGGAGGGGTATGAATGTTACCAGGCAGACAGTGCGGAATCTGCTTTAGAAACACTGAACGGTTCCGAATTTGATCTATTAATATCTGATATTCATATGCCGGGTAATTCAGAGCTAGAGCTTATTAAAGAGCTTAGCGGAATTGCGGAAGGGATGCCGGTTATTCTGATCACGGGCAGCCCCTCTGTCGAAACTGCAACAAAATCTATAGATCTTCCGGTTGCGGCCTACATGTCTAAGCCTCTCGATTTTGAGTTGCTGCTAAAGCATATAAAGAGTTCTATTACTAATTACAGAACCTATCGCTCTGTTCAAAATACAAGTGAACGTTTACAGGAGTGGCAGAAAGATCTGGATAGTATTAAGGAGGCAGTAAGTAATGCATTAGATACCGCCTCTCCAGTACCTGTAAATACATTCTTTAAACTTACATTTCGGAACATTGCAGAATCTCTATTGGATTTGGAACACTTGATTGAAGGACTTGACTCTAATAGCAATAAACAGTACGCGTGCAATCTGCTCAACTGCCCCAGTTTGACAAAGATGAAGGGTGGGCTGACAGAGACGATGGAAGTACTGAAGAAAACAAGAGAGTCATTTAAATCGAAGGATCTTGCCAGGCTCAGGGATAAGCTGGATACAATTGTCAAAGATGTAAAATAACATTACCGCTAAAAGTATTAGAAAATAGTTTTACTAAAGCATTTATACAATAACCGGATGCATATGGAGTAGAACAAACAGATGAAAACATTCTGGTCAATTAAACGTAAATTGCTGATCTTCGCACTCTGCATATCTCTCATACCGATACTCGTCATTACTACACTGTTTTATCTATCTGCCAGAGGGAGTGTAGAGAAACAGATAAACCAGAAAATGATTG
>JABGRF010000046.1 GCA_018648405.1 Candidatus Scalindua sp. | reverse complement strand
TGAGGATCACATAATGTATCTGAAACAGATATATCATCAATTTTTGAAATTGTTACAATATCACCAGGTATGGCACTCTTGATTTCCTGCTGTTCTTTTCCGAAAGCCCTGAACATGTGCCCAATCTTTTCGTTCTTCTTTGATCGCGCGTTGTAGACTTCAGGATGACCTTCCAACGTACCTGAGTAGACTCTAAAGAAACTGAGTTTGCCAACAAAGGGATCTGTAATCGACTTGAACACCTGCGCGCTGAAGGGAGCACTTTTGGAAACCTCCACATCTATCTCATCTTCAGACACCTTATCTTCTTTCACGCTCGCGCACTTACAGGCCAAGCCTTTCTCCGGAGAAGGTGTGAATTTTGCAATTACATCTACAACACTCTCAATACCCAACTCCTTTTTGTTATTGCAGCACAAAACAGGCACAATACTACCCGCAGCAATTGCAGTGCTAAAGCACCCCTGGAGCGTTTCATCAGATATTTCCTGCCCCTCAAGATATTTTTCCAATTGAGTATCACAAACAGAAACAATGCCTTCAACCAGCTTCTCACGGCTGCTATCAACATTACCAATCACTTCATCCGGCACTTCATCCGGCAGATTAAAGACATCTACCACCCCTTTAAACTCTGAACCATGACCTACAGGTAGCATCAAAGGGAGACACTCTTCGCCAAATGTTTTTTGAATAGAATCCAGGAGTGCAGGATAGTCAACATTCTCACCATCCATCTTTGTGATTACGATTACTCGGGCCAACCCTGCTTCAGTTGCAATATTCCACATCTTTTGAGTATTGACCTGTATCCCACTTGTAGCAGAAATTACTACTACTGCAGTTTCCACTGCGTTTAAAGCGCCTATTGCACCGCTTATAAAGTCGGGATATCCGGGAGTGTCAATTACATTAATCTCTTTATTCTGCCAATTGCAATGCAGCACTGAAGAATCAATGGTAGTCTTCCTCTCTTTTTCTTCAGAATCAAAGTCTGAGACAGAAGTTCCTTCATCAACACAACCTAGACGCTTTGTAGCTCCAGCCTTAAACAGTATACCTTCAACCAGCGAAGTCTTTCCTGACGCACCATGTCCAACAAATGCCACGTTTCTAATATCTTTCGTTTCATATTGCCCCATCGTCGCCTCCTTATAGAGTCCACTATTGTCAATTCTTTAGATCATAATTCACCAAAATTCTTAAGAATCATCAAGCCATACTGCTGGCTTTTCTCGGGATGAAATTGCATTGCAAAGATATTATCTATTGAAATCATTGAAACAAATGGTACACCATACTCCGTTTCGGTCGCAACAACTTCATCACTATCTGGAACGACAAAATAAGAGTGTACAAAATACATATACGGGTCAGCCGGCAAGCCTTTTAAGACCGGCACCTCCTTCTTCTCTTGTATTGTATTCCAGCCCATATGGGGTATTTTTAACTTCTGACCGTTCACAACCGACAACGCATCATGTGCTCCTGCCGCTTCTCTCTGCTCACCTGTACTATCCACATTCAGCCTGTCTGCGTTAAACCTGACTACCTCACCAGGCACTATATCAAGACCCTCATGCACTCCATCCTCATAACTTCTCGTAAAGAGCAGGTGAAGGCCGAGGCAAATCCCCAGAAAAAGCTTGTTTTGTTTTATATGGTTTTTAATTGGTTCAACTAAAGACCTTTCCTGTAAACCATCTTTTGCGTCCTTGAATGCGCCAACACCCGGCAACACAATCTTGTCCGCATTTTCTATAATTTCAGGTTTATCAGTTACAACAGTATCAAAGCCAACTTTTTCAAATGCCTTCTCTACACTCCTCAAGTTACCCATTCCATAGTCAATTATCGCTATCATCACTCTGCTAGAACAACAATCTCCACACGTCTGTTTTTCTTCTTATCTTTCTTGTTTTTATTACCTGCAACGGGTTGAAATTCTCCGAAACCGGCAAGATATAAATGAGTAGGATCCAAATGGCAATTGTCTATAAGATAATGTAGTACAGTTGCAGCCCTTGCAGCAGAAAGCTCCCAATTGGTCTTATAAAGTTTTTTCGTACGCTTAATTGGATCGCTATCAGTATGCCCCTCAATCCTGATAATTTCAGTTGGGAAATCTTTTTCGAGAATACGACACACTTTAGACAGACTGCTTGTTGCTGTTTTCTTCAATTTAGTCTGTCCGGAATTAAATAAGACTGACGAAGGGAGGACAACGGAAATATGGCCTTCCTTGATCTTGACACTTACAC
>JABGRF010000211.1:5301-14518 GCA_018648405.1 Candidatus Scalindua sp. | reverse complement strand
TTACTTCTGTCACCATGGCATGCCTTAACTACCAGACCTTCCCCTTCTTCGTCAACAAACATGATCGAACTGTGCTTCACCTTCAACTTCTCGTTAATTTCCTTCAGGCATAAGCTTAGAAGGGCACCCATATCCAGCACCGAGGTGATCGCCTTACTAATCTCATTTACCGTAGCCAACTCACTAACCCTTTGTACAAGCTCCTTCTGGGCCATTGTAAGTTGGTCTCCAGTCATCTGCATTTTCTCTGTCAAACCATTCTTATTAATATTAAGCTCACGATTAGCCTTTTTCAGATCCTTCAATAACTGCGCATTCTCCATCGCAACTTGACGAGTATGCAAGGTCTGTTTTACCGCCTTTTTCAGTTCAAAAATATTAAATGGTTTTGTAATGTAGTCATCTACCCCATGCCTTAATGATTGCACAGCAGTATCAACAGTTGCATATCCGGTAACCATTATGGCCCTGATCTCTGGAGACTCTACCTTCGCCTTTTTAATCAGTTCCAGCCCATCAATCCCGGGCATTTTTAAATCAGTTAGCATCATTTGATAATCATCTCTCTTCAACATCTGAAGTGCATCCATACCTGAAAAGCTGACATCTACCTGATAGCCCTCCAGTTTGAGCAGTTCTTCAATTAAATGGCATATCTTAGGCTCATCATCTACAACTAGTACTCTTATCTTGTTATTCATTTTCTCTCCTGAATAAGTTCTGTTACTCGATTAGTTTTTACTATAGTTGGATCTTAGCTCTATCAATATTTCATATGCACAGAGAACGACAAACTGAACCCTAATAATTTTTCGGGTTTTTTATTTTTTCTGTATTCTCAGTGCATTTTATTTACCATTTTCTAATTTTTCGTTTCTAAATCTGATTCCATCTTGAGTATTTCGCTGGACGCAAATGCATCTACGACTAAGATTCTCACTTGCTGTCCATAAATTATTCACTAACCAAGACGCCTCAAAACTTAAATTGCCTCTATTGGAAGAGCAATTTGAAAAACTGTACCCTTTTCCTTCTGGTTTTCTACCGTTAATTCACCTCCGTGCCTTTTGATAATATCATGTGAAACGCAAAGTCCTAAACCCATCCCTCTCTCTTCATCGTTTACTACAAAGAAGGGGTCAAAAACTCTATCAATCTTTTCTGAAGGGATACCCCTGCCGGAATCACAGAATGTGACACTTATATTGCCGTTCGTTCCTCTTTTAGTAACAATTTCTAAACTCCCTTTTCCATTTACGGCCCCTCTTGAATCATCAATGATGTTTCTGCAAGCCAAAGAAACTTGTTCCTTATCTGCCATAATCACAGGTAAATCTTTGTCAAGAGATTCAACTATTTGAACTTCATTTGCTTTCTCTGTGTCTTTAAATGAGCAAATTACATCTTTCAGAATATCGTTTAAATTTACAATTTCCTTGTCAGGTTCTCTCGGCTGAGCAAATGCCACTAAAGATCTTACCGTTTCAGCAATTCGCTGTGTTTCTTCCTCAAGAGTTTCATAAACATGATAATCTGGGTTGCTATTTTCCATTTGCGATAATCGCAATTGCAACTGGCCGCTGATAGTAGTTAATGGATTATTGATTTCATGTGCAATTCTTAAAGCAAGATTGTCTATCGCTTTGTTCGTTTCAGATGTTTCCTGCATCAAGTTTCCGTTTTGACTAATTCTATCTGAAAATTTGTGAACAATGGCAAACAGTTCACTTATATAGAAAGGCTTCAAAATATAACAATCTGCTCCCCTTTCGAGATATTTAATTGCTTTTTCCCTATTAGAATTACAAAATGAAATCAAAATGAATAGATTCGGATTAATCTTTTTTACAACATCAAGAAATTCCATCTCTTTTAATCCTAAATCATCTACATCAAGAATAATGATCTCTACTTTACTTTCAGTAACAGTGGCAATTGCATGAAAGACACTTGTTTCACAAAGAACGTCATATCCTCTAGTTTCCAAGAGCTTGACCGCTGCTCTCATGTTCTCATCTTCTCTGAATATAGCTAAAACTTTATTATTTATTGACATTTGAGACATGTTCATCCCAACTGCATTTTGGCAATATAATAGAAGCAACAGTTCCTTCGTCTATATTACTATCTAAATCTATAGTCCCACCAAACTCATTAATGATAGATTTGCTCACTGACAGACCCAAACCGGAACCCTTGCCATTGACTTTAGTAGTATAAGACTGACAAAATGCTTTGCCTAATTGATCCTTGCTCATACCACATCCCGAATCACGAAGTTGAATCAAGATAGAGTTATTCTGAAAGTTATTTGTACTTATATATATATTTCCACCATCTTGCATGGCAGTCCGTGCATTTTGCATCAAATTTATAAAAACCTGTTTTAGCCTGTTACTATCTCCGTACACTACAATATCAGATAATGTCAATGTCTCTATTATCTCAATATTTTCATTCTTCATTGTATACCCAATCATAGTTATAACTTCTTCTACTACCTGATTTATATCAAACGTTGTCTTTGGCATTGGTGTTTGTCTTGTAAATTCAAGCAAACTGTTAGACAAAGTGGCGATACGTGCGAACTCACTGATAAGCGTTTCGTAAGTCTTTTTTTTAGGATCAGTATCTTGTGTTTCAACATGGAACATCTGTAACCATCCAGAAACATACGCCAGGGGATTATTAATCTCATGAGCAATCCCGGGAGCAATTTCCCCCAGACATGATACTTTATTCAGGGATTGTGTGTAGCTGTCTCCTTCGCAATTTTCTTCTACTAAAATATGATATTCGAGAACACTTCCGTCCTCATCGTAAGATGAAAATACGGACAATTTTTCACCTGATTCACTTAATCTGAAAACTTCAGGGCTTCTTTCTTCAACAACATGCACCTCTTTAACCGGTATTGAAAAAGCGTCGTACCACTTAACTCCAATCAAACTGGATGGCAAACTGCCATTAGAGCGACTGACTGACTTTATAATTCCATCTTTGTCAGCGACAACAATCCCCAATATATCCTTTATCTCAGACATTATATGTATAGTCCTCCATATTATTTTATGCACAGAGAATGACAGACTGTACCCTGAAAGTTTTTCGGGTTTTTAATTTTTTCTGTATTCTCTGTGCATTTTTATATTCACAAGTAATCTACTGCTCTATACGAAAATAATTACCAAATATGTATTTCTTCTTCCAGAGAGACATCATATTTCTTTTTTATGGTTTCTTTGATTATCTTTATCAGGTCAAGTATATCAGTACTGGTAGCATTCCCTGTGTTAACTATAAAATTTGCGTGTTTTTCGGAGACCACAGCTCCCCCAACCTTTAAGCCTTTAAGATTTGCTTTATCAATAAGTTCTGCCGCCTTATATTCAGCTGCATTCTTAAATATACTTCCTGCGTTGAATGTTCCCAAAGGCTGGCTTTCCTGCTTTTCATTATAAATTTTATCCATTTTTTCCAGAACGATCTCTATCTTCGATTCGTTAAGCTGGAATTCTACTTCAATAACTATTTGTTCACTAAGATTACACCTACGGTATTCAAACTCTACATCTCCACGCATATACTTTGTGATAGTACCGTCGAACGCCATTGTAGTTAGAGATCTAATAGTGTCACTTATATCACCGTATTTCCCTCCTGCATTCATCATTACTGCGCCTCCAACAGTGCCAGGAATCCCGGCTAATGCCTCCAGCCCTCCAAATCCACTTAAGGCTACAGTACGGATCAGTTTTGGAAGATTTACCCCCCCCCCGGCTAATACATACCTACCATCTCTTTCTAAATTTTTAAAATTTATTCCGCCTAAATGTATCACCACCCCCTTAACGCCATTGTCGCCAACAAGAAGGTTTGTACCTTTTCCAAAAATAAATATCTTCTTCTGCTCAGCTTTACAGAACTGAAGTACCCTCTTAAGCTCTAAAGCACCTAACGGCTCCACAAATATCTCTGCTGCCCCACCCGTTTTGAAAGAAGTATATTTTTGAAGGGGAACATCATACCTGAATATTTCACTAATAATTTTCGTACTGTTTGTCATATCGCTTTCAGGATCAATTAGATCTAAATAGTTTTGAATACCTGTTTTCTGATTAAATTCTTTTGTTATAAGTTTCATTTCTTATCACAAAGAATCTTGTTTAGATTTCACTGCATTTCAAGTTCGAGGGCAAGCAAAACTAAATAGACTCTTATTCGTCTTTTTCTCTTTGAGCATCTGGCAAATCTTATCTACAACCCTCTCTGCAGCAAAAGGTTTGCTTAAGCTTTTGTTTATTTTCTTCATATTGTCTAGACTTTCATCATTTGTGAGCAAGTCTGATACGAGCTTTATAACTCTTTCAGGCGTCAGTTCTTCCTGCTTGATGATCATGGCTCCCCCCACACTGGATAATTCATAAGCGTTCCAGTATTGATGGTTATCTGTAGCGTACGGATAGGGTATAAGGATCGCTGGAATACCTAAGGCCGTAATCTCTGCAAGCGTATTTGCACCGGAACGGCTGACAACCAGATCCGACAATCTATAGGCAGCACCTATATCATTATAAAATGCAGAAACAAAAGATCTTATCCCCATGTCATTATAAGCCTCTTCTGCTTCCTGATATCCATGCTTTCCTGTCAAATGTATAATCTGCAAATCAGGAACTAATGCCTGAATTTTAGGAATGCTTTGTAGCATTACTTTATTTATAGCCTGTGCTCCCTGGCTACCACCCATTATTAATAATGTCTTTTTTTGAATATCAAGTCCAAATGGATTATCTCCACCCTCTGACTCGTCTTCTATAATTCCACTCCGTATTGGCACACCAGTAACAACAACGTGTCCTCGTTTAAATCGTTTTTTTGAACCTTCCCAATGACACAGAACAGCATCTACCCACCTTGCCATTTTAAGATTGGCCCTTCCTGGTATAACATTTTGTTCTATTAAGACAATTGGAATACCTGTGATATATGCTGCAAGCACGGGTAATACGGAACCGTATCCACCCAACCCAATGATCATATCCGGCTTAATCCTTACAAGATTAATTAAAGAGTGTATTATCCCGATTAGAGAGCCAAAGATGAATAGCGGTAACCGAATTAATGATGGTAGCTTACATGCCACAATCTGTTTAAACTCGTAGTCGCTCTTTCCTATGTATCCTTCCTCGTTTTTTTTATTTGTACCGAAAAAAACTATACGTGCATCTGGAAATCTGCATGATATTTCCTGCGCGATACTTAAACCTGCCATTAGATGGCCACCTGTACCACCACCAGCAAATACAATTTTCAAGTGACCGGACTCCTATTATTTTCAATATTAATTGCCGAAACATCTTTTTTTTCTGATTGCTTCGCAATATTTAAAAGTATACCTATCGCCAGCATAGACAATAGTATTGACGAACCTCCCGTACTGATAAATGGTAATGGAAGCCCCTTTGTTGGTATAGAGCCGGTAACCACCGCTATATTAATAGCCGCCTGCAAGGCAAGTGATATGGTTATACCTAATGAAAGGAAAAAGCCAAATAAGTCCGGTGTGGCCTTACAAACCCTTATGCCCTGCCATGTTAATATTGCAAACATAAGAATAATACCTGTCGTCCCAACAAAGCCGAATTCCTCACCTATTATTGAGAAGATAAAATCATTATCACTCATCGGTAGGAAAAACAATTTCTGCCGGCTCTCTCCCATTCCCAGACCAGCTACGCCCCCCGAGCCAAGCGCGATCCATGATTGTATTATTTGATAACCAATTCCCATCGGATCTTTCCAGGGATCAAGAAACGCCAGCAGCCTGTTGTATCGATATGTTGGAATATTGTGCATCATTTGATAGACATGAGGAATTGAGGCTATCATGGCAAAGACCACATAAACTATCCTGGTGCCACCTACCATTAGCAAGACAAATGTGACCATAGATATAAACATGGCCGTACCAAAATCCGGTTCCATTAGAATAAGCAAGGAGACAGCACCTACTAATACAATCGGAACCACAAAACCTCTTATAAAAGTAGACATTTTTTCGCGGTTTTTTGCAATATACCCCGACATGAAAATGATCATTGCAAGTTTTGCAAATTCTGATGGTTGGTATCCAAAATAGCTTCCAAATCTTACCCACCTGCGAGCACCATAAGTAACAGTTCCTATTTGCGGAATGAGCACAACAACCAGGCCGACAAGCGCAATCACACAAATTGCCGTACTATATTTTTGCAGATAATGATAATCAATCTTCATCGTGACCAACATGCCTATTATTGCAATGGCCACCCACATAATATGCCTTAAAAAAGCAGAGTTAAATGTATGGGCGCTATTGGTTACTTTTGCAGAGCTCGTACTGTAAATCATAATTATCCCTATTAAAAGCAATGTTGTAACAAGGTACATTATGACATTTGACGGCTCTAAACTACGTATAGCGCCGAAGGTGCAACCTCCATCCTTATTGGAGTGCGCTTCTTTACCGTATATATGTTGATTTCCTAATACATTCATAATTTCAGTGTTATCAAACTAAAAAGTGCCATTATTGCCGCAATTATAAAAAATCTCATCGTGACCTTAGTTTCCGGCCAACCTTTAAATTGAAAGTGATGATGTATGGGTGCACATAGAAACAATCTCTTACCAAAGACTTTGTAAACACCAACTTGCAATAAGACTGAAGTGGCTTCTACAATAAAGATACTTCCTATAAAAAAGATTAGAAGTTCTTGTTTCACAATAATTGCGATAATTCCAAGTATACCTCCCAGTGGCAGTGAACCTACATCTCCCATAAATGTCTGTGCGGGGAAGCAATTAAACCACATGAATCCCAATCCGGCGCCCACCAATGCGGAGCAGAAAATACTCAATTCACCAGCGCCTGCAATATAGGGAACATTTAAGTATGCACTAAAGTCTACACGTCCCACAATATAGGTTATCAAAGTAAGGGCCAGACCAGAGATCACCGTACACCCAATTGACAGCCCGTCCAGTCCGTCTGTAATATTGACTGCATTTGACATTCCTACTACAAAAAACATAACCATCAACACGTAAAATGCGCCAAGATCAGGTCTAACTCCTTTGAAGAATGGTATTACAAGCCTTGTTCCTTCTTCAATATCCTTGAAATGAAAGTACAGTATCAGGCCAATTATCAACCCCAGTCCGCATTGAAAGAAAAGCTTCGATGCACTGGTTAAACCTGATGCATGCTTTTGTGTCAGTTTTATATAATCATCAAAGAAACCTAAAATGCCAAGCCAAACCGCCGTAAACAGAACCAGTAAAATATATATATTGAAAATATCACACCAAAGCAAGGTAGAGATAATGATTGCAATCAATATGATAATACCGCCCATAGTGGGCACGTTTTTTTTATCACTGTGAAGATCTTTTAATGTCTCAGAATCTGTTTTAGATGTATCTTCTGAGACATTACGTTTTTTTAGTATCTTTATTATTTGTGATCCTACTAGCACGCTTATAAAAAAAGCCGTTATAGCAGCCAGACCTGCTCTAAAAGATATAAACCTTATTATCTCAAATCCCTGAATGTAATCGTGAAGGGGATAGATCAATTTATAAAACAATTATTTTCTCCGTACGCTGTAAAAAACTACCTAACAATTCATTGCCTTTAAACCAGACTCAGTAGTGCAGAATTATTTTTATCCTTCTTTAAAAAATGACTCTCGATCTGACGCACAACATTCTCAAGTTTCATTCCTCTTGAGCCTTTTATCAGGACTGTATCATCTTTTTTTAATTGTGAAGCAACAAGAGATGATGCCTCTTCTGATGTGTCGCAACCTCGAATTCTCTCTTCCGACATACCATTAGCAATAGCCTCTTCTGCTACAAATCTGGAAAAGGAGCCGACTGTCCACAGAATATCAACATTTGCATTGGCAACCTTTGCACCAACTTCTCTATGCAGGCTTTCCGCATAATTTCCCAACTCCAGCATATCCCCGCATACAAGTATTTTCCTACCAGGAGTAGCCAACTGTGAAAATTCATCTAATGCGGCAGACATTGACGAGGGATTAGAATTATATCCGTCGTTTATTACTACTATATCTCCGTAAACCTGTTTCTCCATCCGCATAGGCGGAAGATTAAAGTCAATGAGTTTCCCGCATATATCTCCCATACCAATACCAACGGCATTACATACCGCTATAGCAGCCATTGCGTTATAGATATTGTGCTTACCTAGTACATTTAGTTTGAAATCGAAAACGTCATTTACAGTAAAGGAGAAACCTGAATCACTACGTTTAACATTTGACGCTCTTATATCGGCGCTTTTACTATAACCAAAAGTTATAACCTTTCCGTCAAAACGGCTTGCAATCCGAGTACACCAGTCGTCGTCTGCATTCGTGATTAAAACACCATCTTCAGCCATATTTTCGACGAATTCTGCTTTAGCATTTGCAACACCCTCAATACTGCCAAGGCCTTCAAGATGTGTGCAAGATATGTTGGTGAGAATGGTGAAATCTGAAAATATAATTTCAGATAATCTTCTAATCTCTCCTGGGGCATTGGTACCCATTTCGACAACACAAAAATCCTGAGTGAAATCTGATTCGAAGATTGTTAATGGCACTCCGATATAATTATTAAAACTCTTTCTGGACCTGGTTACTTTATTAAAATCACAAAGAACATGATAAATCATGTCTTTTGTAGTTGTTTTGCCATTGCTGCCTGTCACTGCAACAAAATCAGTTCTCAAACTTTTACGATAAAACTTTGCAAGGTCACCTAAGGCCTTTAAAGTATCAACAACTTCTATCAAGATGCATTTCTTAACGCCAGAAAGTGATGAATAAACAGCTCCCTTGTTACTTGATATCACTGCGCCGGCAGCACCATTAGAAACAGCTTGATCGATAAATTTATGGCCATTATAATTTTCACCCTCAAGGGCGAAAAACAGCTCCCCCTCTTTTATAGACCTTGAGTCTGTAGATATTCCCGTAATACGTAATCCAGAGACACCTAGTAGCAGCTCCCCATTAATTGCCTTTAAGACATTAGAAATTTCAATGTTATTCATTTTTTTATCAACTGCAATTCAGGTTTATTTTAGAGTTAATACTAATCTAACTTCCATAAACAACTTACATGATTGATTCAAAATCTTCTCTTTGCCTTTCACATCTAG
>JABGRF010000211.1:0-5201 GCA_018648405.1 Candidatus Scalindua sp. | reverse complement strand
GATATGGAATCTTTATATGACTTCTTTTGAGTATCCAGAAGATAACCAATGAATCCGTAATCAGGATTGTGGTACGAATTCCTACCTTGCGAGATGTTTAGATTCCTGGAATAAAATTCTATATAATTTGCTGACGTACATAAATCAATTAACGATTGGTATGTCTGCCAGCTATCAGGCTTGGAGACCAGGCTGGACAATCTACAAAACTCTGTGTGTGTAATCGTAAATATAGGCTTTCTCAATTCGGTTTTTCCAACAATTCCCAACGGTATTATCCCATCCCAATCTTTTGAAAAACCTTCTACTATATATTGCTCCCCCGCCCTATCTGTCAGCTGAGACCACACATGGGCTCTGGCAATTCTGCTGTCTTTGTCAATTACCCATCCCCATATAATCTTTGTGTTTTTCTGCATTGAGACAAGATGTGATACGAAAAGGAATACTGCATCCTCACAATCACCTTTTTCTAACTTGCCGGTTTCATATGAAGTCTGCCAGATATCAGTTTTTGGCCGTTCCGGAGTATATTCTATATTGAACGCTATATCCTTGTATGCTTCATATATGTATTTTCCATTGTCAAATGTTTCTTCACACCAATCTTTATACATGAAGTTGTCAAGTGGCTTTCCATTATTATCAGTACAAGGATACTCATCCGGAACAGGTTTGTAGGCAGGTTTTGAAAAACTATCTGAGCAAAAATATTCGGTGGTATATGTTATTCCCTCCAGAACAGATTTGTCGTCCCAGTTATGTTTTTCTGATAATAGCCGACTGCAGGCAAGTTCAGATTCATCAGAACGTACCTCTTCGGAACGAACCAGCACTGGTACTGATGGATCTGACTGGTCATTACCAAACGCATATGATAGGTCACACAAGCTTAACATTATGTAGATACAATTCAGACTAGTAATTGTTTTCAGCCCTTTTGTCATCATTTACTTATCCTTCAAAAAAGAATATTAAATAACTCGCAAGGATCGGAATACAAAATTTGTGCTTATCTTTTATTTAAATAATATGTTTATCAGCTTTTCCTGAAAGTATTGCTTTAATTACCTCTCTGTCATCAAAAGGAGTTATAGTATCTTTAATTATTTGGTATTTTTCATGTCCCTTTCCAGCAACAAGAACAAGGTCTCCATCCGTTGCCTCAGAAAGTGCATCAGCTATTGCTTTATGTCTATTTATCTGAGTATGAAATGAACGCCCCGGCTTTATTCCCGCTTTAATGCCATCTATAATATTTAATGGATCCTCTGAACGCGGGTTATCATTTGTCAGCCAAAAAATGTCAGATTTCTCATCAGCAATTCTGCCCATCAGTGGACGCTTCTCTTTATCCCTATCTCCTCCACAGCCAAAGACAAGTAGTATCCTGCCTTTTACCAAATTCCTTAGGGCCTGCAGTACCGTTTCAAGAGCATGAGGCGTATGGGCATAGTCAACAACAACCTCAAAACCCCGGTTGCACGGTACGCTTTCCAACCTCCCCGGTACTGTAGGCGCAGTTTCAATGCCTGATTTTATTACATCAAGTTCAAATCCAAGTGAGATTGCGCTGGCAACGGCTGCGAGCACGTTGTAGACATTGTGTACACCCACAAAAGGTATCTTCATATCTATTTCTTTTCCCGAATATTTTAGCTTGATCATAATATCACTTGTTGATTCTCTACATATCTCCGCCTTTATATCAGCGTCATTCTTTATTCCATACCATAAGATCTTAGCATTCGTTCTATCGGCAAAATATTCACTAAACTCGTCATCTGCATTTAATACTGCAAAAGAGTCTTTTCTTAAATTCTTAAACAACTCAACCTTTGCATTCATATAATTCGAAATTGTTTTATGATAATCCAGATGCTCGGCTGTTATATTAGTAAAAACAGCTGTTTTAAAATCAATATTCTCAATCCTGTGCTGAATAGCTGAGTGAGAAGAGACTTCCATAACTGCAAATTTCATCTTTGCCGCTACCATTTCTGCAATGAGCCGTTGAAGCTCAACTGACTCAGGAGTTGTTTCCTGTGCAGTTATCATTTTTTCCCCTATTTGATAATTGATCGTACCGATTAAACCGGCCTCATATCCTGCTTTCTCAATTATAGATTTGGTTAGAAATGTAGTAGTCGTTTTTCCATTTGTACCCGTTACGCCAACAACATTTATTTTTTGAGATGGGTTGTTATAAAAACAACAACTCAAGGAGGAAAGTGCTTTTCTAGTGTTACGTACAACTATTTGAGGAATACTTGTATCTAGAGAAAGCTTTTCTTCACTTACGATTGCTTGTGCTCCACATTCAAGAGATTTTTTAATGAAATTATGCCCGTCCGCCTTATAGCCCTTAATTGCAACATAGAGATAACCGGGTCTCACCTTTCTTGAATCATTGGTAATACCTGTAATCTCAACATCACAAAGGTTGTATGTCCCCATTGATTCCAAATGGTGAACTAACGTACTTAATTTCATTAAAAAACCATAATCACTATATTGAAATTTTTAAAGAGAGATCAAATTTCTGTATGCCTATTTCATGTTGTGCGACGGATTCGTATAGTTGCTTTGTTTTGTTTATCACTTCTATTTCGTTTGAATATTCACTATACAGTCTGTCCCACATATCATGGTTTTTCCCTTTAGCATCTTCGAGCTCTTTTGCATCAGCATATTTACACCAGGTAAGAAAATTATGTTTTTCCAATTCTTTTGTAGTCATTGGACTATTCACTATCCTTTCAAAATGTTTAAAAATTAAATACGATACCCTATACTGTCCTCAAAATTTTGAGGCAGCATAGGGTATCAATACATCACCCACTGATGTACCTACCTTCCAGCATTTTTTACCATTAACCACCTCCCTCCGTAATAAGTAATAAAATTTCTCCCCACTAAATTATCTTTGAGCTATCTGCACATATTGCGGACCAAATTCCATATAACCAAGAGTTCTTTCTATAATATTTCCTACTGCGGGTGCGGCTACTGTACCTCCGTAATAAGCACCATTTTTGGGCTCATTCAAAGATACTAAAACACAGATCTTAGGTTCGTCCACCGGTGCAAATCCTACGAACGAACCAATATATTTATTAGAATATTTCATTTTATTACCGACCATTTTTAATTTCTTAGCCGTACCAGTTTTACCGGCAACCCTGTGCGTAAAAAGCATTGCCCGTTTACCAGTACCTTCTTTTACAACGTCCTCCAGAATTGGAGCCATTACTTCCCTCGCAATCTTTGGAGAAACTACCCTTCTGATTCGTTCAGGTGCTTCGTATCTTTTTTTTACTCTTTTCCCTGAATAGTCTGTTATTTTGCTGATTATTCGTGGTTTCAACAATGTTCCGCCATTAGCAATTGAGCAGAAGGCTGTCACCATCTGTATCGGTGTAACTGCGGTCTCATACCCGAATGAAATAGAAATTTCTGAATCAACGGACCAGAGTTTAAGAGGCCTCACAATACCTCTGACTTCTCCGGGTAATTGTATTCCTGTTTTTTCACCAAATGCAAAATCCTTCAAATATCCATGTAATCTGCGTTTTTTTATCCTCTGCCCTAATTGTGCCATTCCGATATTGCTTGAATGAACAACGATATCAGATACACTTAAATCACCATGTGAATGGGAATCTCTGATTACCCTTCTTCCACCATTGACTTTATAGGCACCGTTATAACAGAAAATAGTTTCATCCTCTTTCACCAAGCCGTTATCCAGTGCACTACTTATAATTAATGGCTTAATCAATGAACCGGGTTCAAAACAATCCGTAATTGCCCTGTTACGCCTCTGTTCTACATTGGAATCTCGAACAAAATTAGGATTAAATGTAGGGTAATTAGCCATAGCTAATACCTCTCCCGTAGAAGGATTCATTGCTATCGCAATTCCCGAATTAGGATTCCACTTCAAACATGCCTTCTCAAGTTCTTCCTCAACTATAGACTGGATTTTACAATCAATAGTCAAGAAGACACTATCACCGTATTTCGCAGAGACCGTCTCTTCTTTTAATGTAGAAAATTGATGCTGACGACCATCTTTTTCTACTACCTTGGAACCATTGCTTCCTGAAATAATCTGATTGAGCGAGCTTTCAATACCTCCCAACCCTTTTTCATCTATATCAGTAAAACCCAGGACCTGTGAACACAACTTATCATACGGATATACCCGTTTGTACTCGTGCCTTATACTTATACCTTTAAGCCGTAACTGTCTTAATGCCTCTTCCTGTTCATCTGATATTCTTCTTTTTATCCAGACAAATCTCTTCTTCTTGTTTAACAGCTTAGCAACTTTTGCTTTATTTAAGCCCAACACATCAGACAGAATATTTGAAGTCTTCTTTTTGTCCTTTATGAAAAAAGGATCTGCAAAGACTGAACCTACCTGAATTGATTCTGCCAGCTTCAAACCACTTCTATCAAAAATAAGCCCCCTTCTTGTGGGGATATCCTGTTTTTTGCATTGTTGAGAGAAGGCTAGAGAAGTATATTTTTTGTGATCAATAATCTGTATACGAACCAGTTGATATAGAAGGGCTGAAAAAATTATTAAAATAGTGACACACAAGATGTTTGCCCTTATTTTATGACCCTTTGAAACTGTTTTTGTATTTAGCATCACTTTTTTTACAACTGATTAGTTAGAAAGTTGAACTACTTAAGCTTCTATCTTGCTTCCCAGCTTCTTATCCATATGGTTGTGCGATTTTTTTGCAACTGCTATGTCCTCTTTGCCCTGAACACTTAAATCAAGTTTCATATCTTTTATCTTCATAGAGATCTTTTCAGATTTTTTCAGTTTGCCTGATTTGAAATCTAACTTTTTGCTCTCCTCTGACAACCTCGCCAGCTCATGTTCCATCCTTGTAATATCGTAGCCAATCTGTATTTTTCTTGAGCCTTCCGTCATAGTAAAGATAGCCATAATTAAAATGACGACGAGTATACATCCGTATCTGAAAACTTTCATAAGTATGTCCTTTCTGCTGCTCGAAGTTTAGCACTTCTGGATCTAACATTTTCTCTGATCTCCGAATCACAAGGAATAAGAGGTTTTTTTGTCAGAATCTCCAGTAGAGATGTATTTTTCCCCTCACGGAAGGCCCTCTTGACCAAACGATCCTCAAGAGAATGAAATGACATTACTACAATCCTTGAAC
>JABGRF010000175.1 GCA_018648405.1 Candidatus Scalindua sp. | reverse complement strand
GTGTCCCTGTGATTTAGTAATCTGTGCAAGCGCACTCATACCTATCCCGCCAATTCCTACAAAGTGATATTTCAAGCTTTTCTTCATATCAAACATTCAACTGTTAAAACCTTCCGGTGAAATTAGTTTAATCTTAATTGCTTATCAGTTCTGTTAAAAAACTTTTCCCTTTATCACATTTTAATTTCAGCAATGCCTCTGAAATAGTGGCGCCAACATCTGCAAATGATGCACGAATACCAAGCGGTCCGGGCTTATTTAATTTCTTACCAAAAACGAGCAGAGGAACATACTCACGAGAATGGTCAGTGCCGGAGGTAGTAGGATCACATCCATGATCAGCTGTAATCATGAGAATGTCATCGGGGCTCAATGCATCAACAAGCTCCGGCAGGCGTTGATCAAACGCTTCCAGCGCGCCTGCGTAGCCTTCCGGATCATTCCTATGGCCATATTTCATATCGAAATCAATCAAGTTCGTAAAAACTATACCCTTAAAATCCTCCTTAACACACTCTATTGTCTTTAGTACACCGTCGTGATTATTCGTTGCATGTATCTCCCTTGTCAGCCCCCTATGTGCGAAGATATCGCCAATCTTACCAATGCCCACAACTTCATAACCGCCTCTTGCGGCCTTATCCAACAGAGTATCTTCAGGTGGCGGCAATGAAAAGTCTCTCCGTCTCTCTGTCCGTGTGTACATACCATTTTCTACTATGAATGGCCTGGCAATAACCCGGCCAACATTATGTTTGCCTTTTAATATCTCTCTGGCACAATCACATATTTCATATAAGGATTCTACCGGTATGACATCCTCACACGCAGCTATCTGGAAAACGCTGTCTGCCGATGTATATACAATTGGACTGCCTGTTTTAATGTGTTCGGCACCCAGCTCCTCTATTATTTCTGTTCCCGATGCTGTTTTATTACCTAATATAGACCGTCCAATAGATTTGGTAAACTGTTCTATCACCTCGTCAGGAAACCCATTGGGGTAAGTTGGAAAAGGCTTGTCTGTTATAACACCCATAATCTCCCAGTGGCCAGACGTAGTATCTTTGGCCGCTGACGCTTCAATCATCTTACCATAAAAAGCCTTCTCATCAACGTCCTTAGAGACTCCAATAATATCGTCAATTTTGCCGATTCCAAAGCTTTCCAGATTAGGAATATTAAGGCCTCCAACTGCTTTGGCTATATTTACCAGCGTGTTACTGCCTTCATCCCCAAATTTATAAGCGTCCGGCAATTCGCCAATTCCAACGCTATCAAGAACGATAACGATTATTTTGTTTACCATTTCA
Source organism: Candidatus Scalindua sp. (assembly GCA_018648405.1). GTDB lineage: Bacteria > Planctomycetota > Brocadiia > Brocadiales > Scalinduaceae > Scalindua. Next base: position 13,339 of record JABGRF010000175.1, on the reverse strand, counting down.
TTACTGGTTCTAAATTATTTCTGTTTTACTGCCATAAATCTTTGATCTAGTGCTTGCTTGATTAAACTAACCTGCGGGTTGTTTGTTTATGGTTTTATAACAGTTTTGTCTTGTGCAATTAACTCAAATCGTCTGGGACGAACGATAAAAACGCTATGAGAATTGGGTATGTAGTAGTAGAGAAATGCGCCTTTCGGCTGGGATTATTATCTTTATATTCGTTACGCTTAACTGAAGGCCCTTTGGAGCAAGCCAAGACCAAAAAAGACAACGATTGGAGAGATATCTATTCCTCCTATAGACGGAATTATACGCCGAATAGGCTCAAGAACCGGTTCTGTTATTTTGTAAAGAAATACTGCGGCGGAATTATTTGGATTATGGGGAATCCAGGTTAAAATGATTCTTACAAGGAGCACCATTTTGTAAAGTCCTAAAATTTGTCCAACAAATGCAAGTTCCATAGAAAATATCCAAATGTTAAAGAAAGTTTATTAGCCTAAACGATGTCGGATAGTAACAATTAATACTATTCATAGCAACAAAAAATTTATCGTAATTAATCTAAGACAGAGAAGAAAACATCTTTTTGAATATCCCACATACCTATTTCTTGAAATTATTATATTTAATTGATAGAATTTGTTCTAAGTGATTATGAAGAGAATAAAACCATACAACATCGAATTGAGTATTAAGTCCACAACAAAGGCTATAATTAACGAAATAGACTCCGTTCTGGGCGGAATTAAAGAAGATGAGTTTAAAAGGTTTCTTACGGCCATCAATTCATCAAAAAATATTTTTGTAACCGGTCAGGGTCGTTCGGGGTTGGTTGCCAGAACATTTGCAATGCGTCTGACTCATATCGGCTTCTCGTGCCATGTCGTCGGTGACACAACAACGCCAAATATCGATGAAGGCGACATGCTTATTGCATGTAGTAGTTCAGGTACCACTTCTGTTACTTGTCACATCGCCGGGCTCTCAAAGCGCCTGAAAGCGCTGGTTGTAGTAATCACTGCGCACCCTGACTCTGAATTATCTGAATATGCAGACTTGACTATTGAAATCCCGGCAAGTGATACCGATCAGGTTATACAATCTCAACTAACCAAACAGTTTCGCAGCACACTATTTGAGCAAGCATGCCTTGTATACCTTGATGCCGTAATTTTAACACTTGTACGATTACTGAACAGAGAAGAAGTAGAAATGATGAAAAGACACGCTAATCTGGAATAAAATTATATAAACCATGCAATTAATTGTCCAAAAATTTGGAGGAACATCTGTCGCAGATGCTGCGCGTATGAAAGCTGCGGCCAAGCGTGCGGTTGAAGAACATTCTGCCGGCAACAAAATAGTTGTCGTCGTCTCTGCGCAGGGAAAAATGACAGATGAGTTATTGGAAATGGCTCATAAAATTAATGACGAACCTTCCGCACGCGAACTGGATTCACTGCTTTCTACTGGAGAGCAAATGTCAAGCGCTCTCATGGCAATGGCAATTCATTCTTTAGGAGTACCAGCGGTTTCCTTTACAGGAAGGCAAATTGGAATGACGACAGACAGCTTCCACACGAAAGCAAGAATCGTTAATATAAATGATGATCGAATATTAGAAGAGTTATCTGAAAACAAAATAGTTGTAGTCGCCGGGTATCAGGGCGTAGATGAAAATGACAATATAACAACCCTGGGGCGTGGGGGCTCTGATACCAGTGCTGTTGCGCTGGCTGCGTTGCTCAAGGCAGATATGTGTGATATTTATACCGACGTTGACGGAATTTACACTGCCGACCCGCGAACCGTTTCCGATGCGAGACGGCTAAATAAAATATCTTATGATGAAATACTGGAACTGGCAAGTATGGGAGCACAAGTTGTTCATGTTCGTTCTATTGAGTTTGCGAAAAAATACAATGTCCCAATCCGGGTAAGACCCAGCTTTAATAATGGCACAGGAACCCTTATATGTAAAGAGGTGAGAGAAATGGAAAATATCGTTGTCAGCGGAGCAACCGTATCAAAAAATGATGCAAAAATAACTATAATCGGAGTGTCTGATGAACCCGGGCAAGCAGCCAACATCTTTCACGAACTCGCCAAGGAAAAAATAAATGTAGATATGATTATTCAGAATGTCAGCGCCCATGGACTGACAGACCTAACGTTTACTGTTGATAAAGGCGATCTTGCACTTGCACTGGAAACAACGAAAAGAACAAAGGGAGAAATCAAGGCAAAAGAGATCATTGCCGATGACAAAATAGCAAAGCTTTCAGTTGTGGGGATAGGTATGAGGTCTCACTGCGGAATAGCAGAAAAAATGTTCAAAACGCTATCTGATGAGAAAATCAACATACAAATGATCAGCACTTCAGAGATTAAAATATCTTGTGTTATAGAGAAGGAACAGGCGGAGAAGGCCCTAAATGCCGTGCACAAAGCTTTCGAACTGGATAAAGAGCAGTAAGGCCGTGAACACCCGGTGGGGTGGTGAGTTTACTTCTATTTTTGCAGGATACTCCGGAAATACTCTATGGTTTTTCTCAATCCATCAGTACGAGATACTTTCGGCTCCCAATTCAGCAGTTCCTTTGCCTTTGATATATCCGGTTGTCTGCATTTTGGATCATCTATAGGTAGAGGATTAAAAGAAATTTTACTTTTACTCCCTGTCATGCTAATTATCTCTTTTGCAAAATCCAATAAGGTTATCTCTGTTGGATTTCCAATATTTACCGGTTCATTAATATCGGAAATCAACAATTTATATATCCCTTCCACCAAATCTGAAACATAACAGAAGCTTCGTGTCTGTGATCCGTCACCAAAGACCGTTAAATCTTCCCCGTTAATCGCCTGTGAAATAAACGCGGGCAACGCCCTTCCGTCGCTTATCCTCATTCTGGGACCATAAGTATTAAATATTCTCACGATCCTTGTATCAACGCCATGGGTTGTATGATACGCCATAACCATTGCCTCAGAAAATCTTTTTGCTTCATCATAGACCCCCCTTGGACCAACAGGATTTACATTACCCCAGTAATCCTCCTTTTGCGGATGAACAAGAGGGTCGCCATAAACCTCTGATGTTGATGCCAGAAAAAACCTGGCATTTTTGCATTTTGCAACCCCGATTGCATTTAACGTTCCTAATGAACCAACCTTTAGCGTTTGTATTGGCAGCTTCAAATAATCTAACGGGCTTGCTGGTGATGCAAAATGCAGAACATTGTCTACCTCTCCTCCAACATAAATATACTCACTGACATTATGTTTGATAAACTTAAATTTTGGATTACCAATACAGTGCTCTATATTTTGAGCAGAACCTGTTAATAAATTATCAATGCAGATTACATCATGTCCATTTTCGAGTAAATAATCGCAGAGATGTGAGCCAAGAAATCCTGCTCCACCAGTAATAATAGTACGCATATTTTTTTCCTGAACGAATTACACTTATAAAATAGTAAGACTTTTGCCGTAATTCTACTACGTTATTACAACAGTGCAAGAATAAAAATATACACAATGTTGCATGGCAGTAAATCAACATGGTTTGGTACGTCTAAAGTTAAAAACCTTTTTCTACAACTTTAGCTCACGTCAAACTCTAGGCACTTTTAACTTTGTATTACTATCTGTTGACAAAAAAAACTGCTTTGCTAAAATCGTATTAATGATATACAAAATATTGTGCAGTATTCAGCAAGGAGATACTAATTGAAATTTACTAAAATGCAGGGTATTGGAAATGACTATGTTTATGTCAACTGCTTTGAAGAAAACATAGAAAATCCACCAGAACTGTCGATCGCAATAAGCGACAGACACTTTGGTGTTGGCAGCGATGGATTAATAATGATAATGCCATCACCGGTTGCGGATGCCAGGATGCGTATTTTTAATGCTGACGGCAGCGAGGCACAGATGTGCGGTAACGGCATCAGGTGTGTTGCTAAATATTTGTATGAATGTGGGATAAAGAAAAGCGACAGATTGACAATCGAAACCGCTGCAGGGATAAAAACAATAGAGCTGACAACCGCAAGTGGCAATGTTACACAAGTAAAAGTGGAAATGGGTATCCCCGGGTTGTTAAGAAACGAGATACCAATGCTTGGTGAGAATGAACAGGTAATCGATGTGCCTCTTCAGGTTAACGACACGGTGTTAAATATTACATGTGTTTCCATGGGCAATCCTCACTGCATAACATTTGTTGATGATGTTGATTCAGTAGATTTAAATGTTACCGGTAAAGCGATCGAAAACCATGAACTTTTTCCTGAAAGAATTAATGCTCACTTTGTACAACAGATATCTGCTGATAAGGTTAAAATGCGTACCTGGGAAAGAGGTTCTGGAGAAACGCTCGCATGTGGTACAGGGGCTGTAGCTACCGGCGTTGCGTGCGTGCTGAACAAATTGACAGAAAGGGTTATAAACACCCAGCTTCCAGGAGGAGAACTGACTGTAGAATGGACAGAAGATAATAAAACCTACATGACCGGTCCTGCAGAATTTGTATTCACAGGACTGTGGAATAAGTAGAAACAGCAGCTATTGTAATTTCTACAGTAACAATCATCGTAAATAAATACAAGTCACTGTTTGTATGTAACCATTAAAACAAAATATTTTTTACCTATTACACATCCAGGTTTTTAACATCCAGAGCATGGGTTTCAATATATTCCCGCCTTCGCTTAACATCCTTTCCAGACAATGTACTGAACATTTCATCTGCCTTCATCGCATCTTCAATTTTTACTCTCAACAGGGTTCTTGACGAAGAATCCATCGTGGTTATCGCCAATTCCTCTGCATTCATCTCTCCAAGTCCCTTATACCTCTGAATGTCGAGACCCTTCTTTCCAACCTCTTTTATCTTTGGTAAAATTTCTCCCAATGAGTATATTTCTAGTGCGGTATCATCATATATCAGCTTCGCACGCGATTGTTCATTTTCTCCAGAGCCTTTAAAAAAACCATCTGCGCTAAATCCATCTTTTTCTATTAGTTTCACTGTACTCTCTATTTCTCCGCTTTCGTGAAATTCCTGTACCTCTATTGAGTCTTCATTGCCCTCACCCATCTCTTCGTCTACATTGCTTATTTCAACACCACTTCCTTTTTTCTCCTGTTGTTCCTTTACTAGACGATTTAACTCATCATCAGAGTACATGTATTTTTCATGTCCATTATAAGCGACTCTATACATTGGGTAACTTCCATCTAGCTTTTTCCCAAGATACTCCTTGAAAGAAATGCCTTTTTTACTCTGTTGCTTCTTTTTATTAAAATGCAGGTTATATTCTTCCATTTTTTCTAAAAGACCCAGAAACTTTTTCAATTTATCACCTGATAATTTTAGCGGGTCTTTATCACACGTCTCAACAACTGCCTCATCAGTACCAATGCTTATCAAGGATTCCTGCAACTCTTTGTCTCCATATACATACTCCTGTCTTTTTTTCCTTTTAATCTTGTATAACGGAGGTTGTGCAATAAAAATGTTTCCTCTTTCAATTAACTCAGGCATTTGTCTAAAGAAAAAAGTTAATAACAGTGTTCTTATATGCGCACCATCAACGTCTGCATCTGTCATTATGACGATCTTCCCATACCTTAGTTTTTCGGGATCAAACTCATCTATGCCGATGCCAGTACCAATAGCACTTATGAGTGTTCTAATTTCCTCATTATTCAACATTTTTTCCACTCTTGCTTTTTCTACATTTAGTATAACTCCTTTAAGCGGTAGAATAGCCTGGTGTCTTCTGTCTCTACCCTGCTTTGCCGTTCCGCCCGCAGATATACCTTCTACTATAAATAACTCTGTAGACTCTACATCATTGCTGGAACAATCAGCCAGTTTTCCCGGTAAATCTGATCCGGAAAGGGCACCTTTTCTTCTTGTTAGCTCTCTAGCTTTTCTGGCAGCCTCCCTCGCCCTGGATGCATCCAGAGCTTTTCCCACTATCGCCCTGGCAGCTTTTGGGTTTTCTTCGCAGTATATACTTAAATGCTCATATGCCAATGCTTCAACCAATCCCTGAACGTCTCTGTTTCCCAGTTTTGTCTTTGTTTGCCCTTCGAATTGTGGTTCTGGCACTTTTACGCTGATTACGGCCGAAAGACCCTCCCTGTAGTCATCCCCTGTTGGTACTTTACTATCCTTTAAAAGTTTGGAATTCTTTGCATACGTATTCAACGTCCTTGTCAGCGCTGTCCGGAAACCACTCAAATGTGTTCCACCCTCTATGGTATTTATATTATTAGCAAAGGAAAATACTTTCTCATTATAGCCATCGTTATATTGCATTGCACACTCAACTACGATATCCTTCTCTTTACCTTCAAAATATATAACCTCTTTATTGACTGTCTCTTTTCCGTTGTTCATTTCCTCTACAAATATCTTAATTCCACCATCATACTTAAACGTCTCTTCAGTATCTGTTCTTTCATCTATAATGTTTATACAAAGCCCCTTATTAAGAAATGCAAGCTCTCTAATCCTTTTTCTGACTATATCATAACTAAGTTCTACCGTTTCAAATATAGAAGCGTCCGGTTTAAATATAATCTTTGTTCCTTTTTTCTTGGTGGCTCCTCTTTCTTCGAGTGCTGTTTTTGTTTCCCCTCGTTCATATCTCTGTACATGCATATGTCCGTCTCTTCGTACTTCAACTTCCAACCATTCACTAAGCGCGTTTACTACTGAAATCCCTACCCCATGTAATCCTCCGGAAACCTTGTAGCCCTTGCCCTCAAATTTCCCTCCGGCATGTAGGGTTGTCATCACTACCTCCAATGCCGGTTTCTTCATTTCCTTATGCTCGTCCACGGGAATACCTCTACCATCATCCAGAACCATAACGCTTCCATCAATATTCAATTTTACTGTTATATTTTCACAAAAGCCTCCCATGGCCTCATCTACGCTGTTACCCACTACCTCCTCTATGAGATGATGCAAACCCTTTTCGCTAATATCTCCTATATACATAGCAGGTCTTTTTCTTACTGCCTCTATTCCCTCTAAAACCTTGATAGCCGTTGCATCATATTTTTCTATTTCGCTCATTCCACCATTACCTCAAATTCCTTCTTTAAAAAGTCTTAACTCGAAACTTTATTTCCGATATGTATCCTCTTTTAAATTCACTCTGTATAGATACCAACAACTCCTCTTTTTTGAAAGAGGATATATGGTGAAGCCACATTGCTGAATCAACCTCTATGTAAAGTATCCCGCTTTTAACCATTCCCACTTCTGTGTGCTCTGATATAACCTCACCTGCCACCTTTTTCCATTTTTCCCTCAGGTTTTTATTTAGCTTCCCCGCCCTTTTGACGGGCATTACAATATTGTTCAACATATCACCTAGCTTCTTAACATCTGTATTGTTCCCTCTAAACGGTTTCGTCATGCCTGTTTTTCATCTCCCAGATTCATTGGCATCACTACATAAGTACATCCGGTTCCTACTTTGAATACACCTGCAGTACCGTGATCTTTTAGTTCTAATTGAATCCCTTCAGAATCAACATTTTTAAGAAAATCTAATAAAAATTCCGGATTCAAACCTATCTCTAACTCTTCCCCGGAGTATTCGACGGGAATAACCGTTTTAGACTCACCTACATCCGGTGACGTACATTTTATTTCAAGTTTTTCGCCTGTGAATTTAAACCGTAGTAATTTATACTCATCCGTTGTCATTATAGATACTCTACGAATAGCTGATGTGAAGACTGCCCTGTCCACGCTTATTTTTTTGTCAAGATTTGTTGGGATCACTTCCTCATACTTTGGATATTGCCCCTCCAGCAGCTGTGAACATAATATGGAATTTTTTGTTTTTACAAAAATACGTTTTTCTTCTATTCTTATCTTTACTAAATCTTCCTGTTCACTAGCAATTCTCTGCATTTGTAATATACCTTTTATTGGTATTATACAGCTTTTTGAAATACCATTAGTATTTTCTATTTTTTTCTTAACTTCACTGAGCCTTCTTCCGTCATTCGCAACCATCTTTAAATATTTATCACTTATCTCTAGAAAAACACCGCTAGTACCATGTTTTGTTCTATCACCTAAAATAATGAATGCTGTTTTTTTAATCATATCCAACAGAACATCTTTATCGATTTCTATATATTCGTCGTCAATGAATTGAGGAATTGTTGGAAATCCTTCAGGATCTGTACAAAGAATCTTGAAGAAATTATCTTTTCCTTTTATTACACATTTTTTCTTTTCTTCAGTTATTTCTATACTATCTTCGGTCCATTCTTTAACGATTGAAGAAATTTGTGTTTCTGGACCTACCATTTTACCAGGCGTTATTACTTCAACTGAATCTATTAAATAACTAACACTAACTTCCATATCTGTAGTTGATAGTTCTAATGTATTATCTTCTGCAACAATTCTGACATTCTGTAACATTGGATTCACATTTGAACCAGATATAACATTTTCTACGATATGAAATCCTTTTTTAATAATTTCTTTGTTACATTTTATTTTCATTTTATTTTTCTATCAGATTGAAATTAAATTTAAATGTTTACCGTCTTTTATATTCTATATTACTTTATATTTAAAAATTATTATTACTTATTACTATTATAGGTCAAAATTAAAAGGCAAAATATAATATTTTAATTCATAACATGTTATGAATTAAATGGTTATAAAAACAACAGTTTGTTCGTAAAATGAATATATTTATTGTTTTTTATGTAAATAACCTGTCAAAATATATGTAATTTTATAAACAAAAATATACATTTTCTTCTGTTTGACTTTGTTAGTTTTCAATATTAGTAATTTTATCTACAGTATATGAACTAGTAATTAGTACTCTTGTTGTTTAGTAAGAGTATCCTCTAATTTTCTTACAGCAGAGGATACATTTCGATCGAGAACCTTAAGTTTTTTAATTTTGTCATCTGCATGCATTACCGTTGTATGATCGCGACCACCCATATAGCCACCTATTTCTTCTAATGATAAATTAGTAAACTTCCTCGCTAAGTGCATTGCAACCTGCCTGGGTAATGTAATAGATCTAAGTTTTCTTTTAGAATGAAGCTGAGAAAGCTGTACGCCGTAATGTTTTGTAACGGTATTTAGTATTTTTTCTATGCCTATATTACGCTTCTGTTTTGAGAAGCCCTTGATTAGCTGTTTTACAAGACCTAAGTCTACCTTGCCTTCATTCATTGTTGCGTATCTGTGAATGTTTGTGAGAGTACCCTCAATTTCTCTAACACTTGAAACAACATTCTCCGCTAAATAACAGGCAATATCGTAAGAGAGTTCCATATCAAGTAAAGAGGTTTTCTTTTGAATTATAGCAACGCTGGTTTCAAAGCCAGGAGGATCTACTCTGGTTATTAACCCCCATCTGAATCTAGAAATAAGACGCTCTTCTATCGTTGGTATTTCTTCTGGCGGACAGTCGCTGGATAATACTATCTGTTTTTGCCGCGTGTAAAGTGCGTTAAATGTGTGGAAAAATTCTTCCCTGGTACTCTGGGAGTTTGCCAGGAAGTGGACATCGTCTATTAACAGGACATCAATCTGCCGATATTTATTTCTAAAATTGTCCCAATCACCAGTTTTTATAGTAGAGATATAATGATTTACAAAACTCTCACATGGTAAGTACAGTGTCTTGTGTCCTTTTTCTTGTAGACGCAACAATATTGCGTGAAGCAGGTGCGTTTTGCCTAAACCAACAGAACCATGGATAAATAATGGATTGTATGCAGTACCGGGAGATTCAGATACAGCAAGAGCTGCTGCATGTGCCAGGCGATTGCAGGGACCAACCAAAAAATTATCGAAATTGTAATTTTTGTTTATGTAAGTAGGGCTATCTGTGTTGGGAGAAGAGTCGCTACTTTGTGTACAAGGTTTGGGCCCCGATGAACTTGTGTTCTCTATAATAAATTTTATTTTACGATTAGATATAGACGCTTCTTCTAATGACGATGTTATAGTGTCTATATAGTTGTTTTCTATCCACTCTTTACAGAAGGAATTGGGAGCAGAAATATATATCTCGTTTGCGTCTAACTTGACCAGATTAAGACCTGAAAACCATGTTGTAAATTGTTGCGGAGTAACCTTTTCTTTAATTTGATTCTGGACAAGTGTCCACGGTTCCTTATCGCTGTCAGATAGTTGATGGCTCATATTTTCAAAATGTTCTTTCGTTAGTAGCTTGTATGTATACCATTCTACTTCAACATCCTATTGTAGAGTACTTATTACTTCTAAACCGGAAAGTGTAAATATGGGGATTGTTACTGAAAATTGTAGCGATAAAAACCAGACAGAATCTGCTTTCATCTCATTTGTGATTAGCTTTCTGGTGTTTTTTTTTACCACGCTTGGATTAGTTATATGTTTGGATAATAATCATTTAAAAAACAGACAAGATTATACCTTCACCGCACCTAAATAACAAGCAGTAACTGAGCCGTTGTAGATATACAGATACTAGATAATTACCACAGTATTTCGTAAATTTAAAAAGCATTGACCCTCTTACTTGCAATATGGTATATTCCTGCATTCTAAATTTAGGTTTGTGCTCTTTTTTAACTCAATAAAAAGGATAAAATAGTGATGCAAGAACCTATTGAATCTCAACCAGAAGCTCTTAATATTACCAAAAAGATGACTACTGGTGAGGTAACAGAGAAATATCCTGCAACAAAAGCGGTGTTTTCAAAGCACTTTGGTAAGAGCTGCTTTGATTGTCCTGCATTTGGCACAGAAGATATAAATTTGGCATGCATGATGCACAATACTGATGTTGAAATGTTTGTTAATGAATTAATTGAAGCAGCCCGGAAGGGAATTAATCCAGATTCGTAAGAAACGATCGAGGGGAACAGTTTGAATTTAATAAAATTACGAGAAAAAGTTCAGTTTGGCGAACAATTCCGGCCGCAAATCTTGTGTGCATCGCCTGATGCAAAGGTTCCTATGATATGTTTAGAGCCAGGCCAGGAAATACCGGCACATCCAAGCGGTACAGGTGTGTTTTATGTACTGGAAGGAAAGGGAGTTATGTCTCTGGATGGAGAAGAAATAGAGTTGTCAAAAGGCAAAGTTGTATTTGCCCCAGAAGGATCAGAAAGAGGCATTAGGAGCACAGAAAGATTAGTTGCGGTTGCTGTTCATATTAGCTGAAAGGAATGGGATGGGAGAATTTAATTTAGAGGACATTGCGAGTTTTTCTGAGGACAATGCAGTATTGAAAGACTTATGCGATTCTGAGAAAGTGCGTGTCAATCTTCTTTGTATGGAAGAGGGTCAAACGGCACTAGAAGATACTAATGACCAGAAGGTAGTCGTCATAATCAATACCGGTAGTGGTTCCGTTGTTACGGAAGGAGAGCAAGATGTCGAGGAAGGAACACTCATCGTATTTGAAAGCGGAGAAACGCGTTCGCTCAAAGCAAAAACAAAGCTAACGGCTTTAGTGGCTACCATACTTAAAGGATAATATCGCGTTTTGTAAAAAAATTTAAAACAGGTATTACATAGTAAATTAACAATAAGGAAAGGAAAAAACAAATGAGTGAAGGCAAAGTTATTACATTGGACGTACAGAATATTCCGCCACGCGAAAGGCACCCAAAGATTTTTGATACTTTTGATTCTCTTCAACCAGGAGATAAAATGATACTGATAAACGATCACGACCCAAAACCGCTGAAGTATCAGTTAGATGCAGAACGAACAGGTCAGATGGATTGGGAATACATATTGTCCGGTCCGGAGGAGTGGAAAGTAGAAATAACAAAAAAATAATACGTAGAAGACGAGTACAATAAATATCAGTGTGGCTTAAATACTAGCCTTCATGTGCAATACCCGTATTCAGGAGCTTTTCAAACCTATCCATACCCTCCTTGATATTTTCCATGGATGTTGCATATGAAATTCTGAGATGAAGATCGGAGCCGAAGCAGATTCCGGGAACGAAGGCGGTTTTGGCCTTGTCTAAAATTAGATTTGCCAAGTCTAATGAATTGGTAACTCTCTGGCCACAAATGTCACGATTATAGAGACCGGATATATTTGGAAATACATAAAAGGCGCCTTTGGGCAACATACAGGTTATTCCGTCTATATTGTTAAGTCGTTCCACAATATATTTTCTTCTCTTGTCAAATTCTTTTACCATGTCTCTGGTTGCCTTTCCGTCCCCTTGTATGGCTGTAACGGCAGCTTTCTGGGTAAAAGAATTTGGACCCGAAGTTGAATGATCCTGAACGAGTGTCGCAGCTTTTATGATATCGACAGGGCCGGCGGCATATCCAATTCTCCAGCCTGTCATTGAGAATGCCTTTGAAAATCCATTAACGGTAATTAGTTTTTCTAAAAACTCTTGTCCGAACGAAGCAGGGCTAACGTGTTTTTCACCGTCATATATAATTTTTTCGTATATTTCATCTGAGATGATATATAAACCGGCATTAATTGCGGGCTGGACGATCTCAAATAGCTCTTTTTCTGTATAGAGGCTCCCGGTGGGATTGCTGGGACTATTTATTATAAGTACTTTTGTCCTGTCTGTTATGTTGCGTTCGATATCGTTTCTTGTAATCTTAAAATCATTTTCATCAGAAGATTCAATAAATACTGACTTTCCTCTTGCGAAGGTAACTTGTTCCGGATAGCTTAGCCAATATGGTGAAGGAATTAAAACCTCATCCCCATCATTACATAACGCCTGGAGACAATTAAAGATTACCTGTTTAGCGCCACATGAAGCAAGTATCTGTTGAGGCGAGTAGTTTATATTGTTTTCTTTTGATAGTTTCTCACATATAGCCTCTTTCAATTCCAGAATTCCTGAAGTCGGCGTATACTTTGTGAAACCGCTTTTTAGCGATTCAATTGCCGAGGCTTTAATCTCTTCCGGGGTATCGAAATCAGGCTCACCGGCGCCAAAACCGATTACGTCCACGCCTTCTGATTTCATCTGTTTTACTTTACTGCTTAATGCTAATGTTGCAGATGGTTTGATTTTGTTTATTATGTTTGATGTAGTCATATTGATACGCGTTATTTTATAGTTTCAACAATATATTAGTTCAAGGTTCCTAGTTTATTAAAATAACACGTAACTGTCAATTTGTATTTGTCCGCAATGTTTTGTAATTGACAATTTTGTGAGTTTACGGTTATAATTTTGGGCTATTGGGCGTTATTAGTAGTTTTATTTTTATGATGATTTTTAAGTAACGCCTGCCACTTCCCATAACGGGTGACATTCTT
>JABGRF010000359.1 GCA_018648405.1 Candidatus Scalindua sp. | reverse complement strand
ATCTGCTCTGAATATAACCCTGAAGGCGATACTCTTCCTGCCCTTTTCAATCTGTTTGCCCCTGTATACGTCAAAGAATTCTATGTCATCTACATAGTCTATTTTAAGGGATTCGATACATCCTTTTATCTCTGCCCATGTAACCTTCTCATCACTTACTACGGCAAAATCTCTCGTCACTATGGGAAGTGATGGTATTTTTTGATATGAACCTTCAAGCTTTGTCTTATCCATCAGCACGTTAAAATCAAGTTCTGCTACGCAAGGCTTACTCCTGAAATCATAATCATTAATTACTTCTCTACTCAATTCTCCAATAAATCCCAGCACACTATTTCCAAGCCTCAACTCTGCAGATTTCTCTGAACTGAACAGACCAAAGTCAAAATGTGCACTCTCAAGATTCTCCTCAATATTAAGGTGCCTGAGTATGGCCTCTATCACGCCTTTTAAAGCCAGATATCCATCCTCCCCGAGAACACATAAGCACTCCTTCTCTTCCGGTAATTGATCGTCCTCCTTAGGCAAATAGACCTTGGACAATTCATATATATCCGTTTTCTCAACGCCATAGTTCTGATTGTGTTTCTTCACCCTCAACAGATTATGTACCAGTGCCTTCCTCAGAAGATTTTCATCCTGCCGTATCGGATTGAGAATCTTCAAGCCGCCAGTCTCAGACCAGATAGTACCATGTCTGTCCTGTGAATCACCGACAATGCTGTCAGTAACTACTTCATTAAAACCCAGTCCAGAGATAACGTTCTTTGTTTTTTCAGTAATTTTGTCAAACCGGTTATCCTGTGACAGCTTCACTCCTATACTATTTTTCACAGGTATTTTGTCGTATCCGTGTATCCTGGCGACTTCCTCTATCAGATCTACTTCACGATAAACGTCTCCCCTGAAACTGGGGACATCAACACTGAACCCGTCTTCCGTTTCAGAATTTATTTTAAACTGCAAGTTCTCCAAAATAACCTTCGCCGTATCTTTTTCTATCTGAAGCCCCAACAGTCCGTTCAATCGGGACATCTTCAACGAAACACTCACCTTATTGTCTTCCAGATGGTTTTGGTCTATTACTCCCTCCACCGCCTGACCACCCGCTATCTCCAATATCATCTTTGTCGCTCTCCTTGATGCCCAGTCAACACACTCAGGATCCACGCGTCGTTCAAAACGATAGGAGGAATCCGACATCAGACTAAGCTTCCTGGAGGCCCTTCTAACACTCCTCGGGTCAAAGAAGGCACTTTCCAAAAGGATATTCGTTGTGGTACCAGAGACCTCTGTCTCCTTTCCTCCCATTATTCCCGCAATGGCAACCGGTTTCTGCGAATCTGCAATCACCAGCATTTCATCAGAAAGCACACACTTACTGCCATCGATCGCCTCCATTGTTTCATTCTTCTTTGCCTTTCTGACAACAATTCTATTCTCACTCAACTTGTCAAAATCAAAGGCGTGTAACGGCTGACCACTCTCCATCAATACATAGTTTGTAATATCCACGATGTTATTTACAGGACGCAGCCCAATACTGCTGATTTTTCTCTGCAGCCACTCCGGCGATGGACCTATTTTAACATCTTTTATGACTCTTGCCGTATACCTCCGGCACAATTCATTATCTTCTATAGTAACACTTGTTATATCATTTATATTTTCATCAGTTGTATCATAGTCCACATCCGGAATATCAAGTTTACCGCGTACAATGGTAGCAACTTCTCTTGCGACTCCGACAAAGCCCAGGCAGTCAGGTCTGTTTGAAGTCACCTCAACCTCCAGACAAAAATCATCTTCTACAGGGTTTATGGTGTCAACCACCAATCCTGCATTCGTCAAGCCTTCTGCCAATTTCTCCGCAGAAAGATCGTGTTTACAATAATCCTTAAGCCAGTTGCAACTGATTTTCATAGTTTTAAAATTGTGATAAAAATCTCAGGTCATTTTCAAAGAAAAGCCTGATGTTATCTATTCCATATTTCAACATAGTAAGTCTTTCCACTCCTATGCCAAATGCAAAGCCGGTATATTTTTCAGAATCGTAGCCAACGGTATCAAATACATTGGGGTCTACCATTCCCGCGCCCAATACCTCAACCCAGCCACTTTGGGAGCATACACTACATCCTTTCCCTTTACAGAGAGAGCATGAAATATCTATCTCCGCACTTGGCTCAGTAAAGGGGAAGAATGAAGGGCGGAACCTCATCTTTATATCCTGCCCGAAGTACGACTGGGCAAACAGGGTTAAAACATATTTCAGGTC
>JABGRF010000275.1 GCA_018648405.1 Candidatus Scalindua sp. | reverse complement strand
TATTATGAGGACATGCTTTTGAGAGAGATTGCAGAAGTAATGAATTTGTCAGAATCGAGAGTATCACAATTACATCACAGAGCATTGCTGACTATCAAGGCAAAGGCACATAAGACAAAAGCAAAGCAAGAAATAAAGACATCTGCTTGAAATAGTCATACTGTCTTTAATATTTTCTAAGATAATTATTTTTACTGACTTTGATAAAGACGATTGCTGTTTCACCGCAAAACTGTTTGGAGTGATGTATCTTTGAAGTAAACAGAATGTTTTTGATTCTTTCGGGTCGGCTATTAGCATATTAAAACTTTAAAATATTTGAGAAACTGTCATGAGTGATAGTATTCGGTCAGTCCGTTTTATACCGCAAATAAACAATATTAAACCGAGAGGAAAAACGGATGATAAGAAAGATAAAAAGGAAGGCGAAAATGGTTTTTCAAATCACATGTCTGCTGACGATAATGGCGCGGATGGTACGGGGCCTACCCATGTAAATGATAAAAGTAAAAATAGTGAGAACAGAGAACAAAATAACGATAACGCTTTGTCAGAAAGAAGTGATGAAGATTTTGACAACGATTGTGGAAGCCTTTTAGATACAAAGATATAGCCTTTGCCTTAAGAATCAGCTGTTTCTGAGAGAATAGATTTAGAGATATAATATACACTTGGATTACTTAAATGCATGATTTTTTACCTATTACGCTGAATAGTTTGAAAGACGATGCCAGAATTGGCTGTGATATATACTTGCATATTAATAATAATGGTTCTAGCAGATATATATTATATTGCAAAAGTGATGCAGCATTTGATGACGAACAAAAGGAGATGCTGGTACGAAAAAATATCAATAAGCTCTTTATTGGTAAGGATGATAAAAAAAAATATAATGAATACCTTGAATCAAATCTCCAAAATATCTTATCTGATGAAAGAATTCAACCTAAAGAAAAAGCTAAAATATTTTACGGGTCAGCAACAAACATGCTTCAGGATGTATTTAAAGAACCAAGGTTTGAGAATATTGAGAGATCCAAGACGTTTGCTTACAACATGATTGACTATATTCTTAAAGATGGCAGGGCTGCATATAACCTGCTCAAGATAACGTCTCACGATTACTATACGTACACGCATTCGGTTAATGTTGCAACGATTGGATCCTTGTTCGCGAAGAGTATAGGTTTGAGCGAAAAAGATATGAAAACTTTCTGTACTGGTATGCTTCTCCATGACCTTGGCAAGACTATGATATCCTCTGATATTCTTAATAAAAAGGGCTCGTTAACTGATAATGAATATGAAGAGATGAAAAAACATCCTGAAATGGGTGTGTCAGTGTTAAGGGATTCTGGAGATAGTTTTAACGAGGAGTATTCGATAATATTACAGCATCACGAAAATTGTGATGGCAGCGGCTATCCTTTTGGTCTTAAAAAAGAGGAAATCCATTATAGCTCCAGGATAGTTCGCATAATAGATATATATGATGCATTGACTACGAAAAGATCTTATTCAACGCCTCAAAGGCCGTTTAATTCTCTGAAGGTGATAAGAAATGAAATGTACAATGCTGTTGATCATTCAATGCTGAAGAGCTTTATTAAGTTTCTGGGTGGGCACGAAGGATAGCTTGTTTTCTCCTTGTACAGGTTCCACTAGCCTGTACACTCTTACAATGCCGTGTCATTTCCTATATCACCTTGTTTCGTTTAATAAAACACATACCAGATTTATTCATTACATTCAGATAATAAAAGCATTTAAAATGGTGCTTTCTGCTGCATTCTAACTCTTATTAATTCTATACCTGTAACTTCTGAGTTAGATTAAAGTAATTTCTATCGGTTACATAATGATTCGTGATACGTTTTTATGAATTGATGAGAACAGAAGACGATAGAATTCCCCTTAGAATTACCAATCAATCTTTCAACCCCATCATTCTATAATCAATGGAAACGTACAGCAAGAATTCCCATGATTAAGGCCTGTTAGATAGTAGGGAAAAATTTAACACTTTCTGAGAAAAAGATGGAATAATTTATCAAATATACTCAAGTAAAGTGACCTCTAAATGACTTTCATTATTTTTTATAAGTTTTAAGGCATTGCAAACAAATGTCTTACGCGTGCTGTGCGTATAAGTAGTGAGTTGGGCATACACGTTGCTTATACGTAGAGTGTGAATAAAATACTTACAATGCAAAAAATTATTTTAAACAAATAAATATCACTTGTTTCCGTGTGTCTATTTAACAGTCATTGCTTTTTATTACACATATTATTAGAAGGTTAAAATGAGAAAATTAAATAAAAGAAACCTGATTCTGCACAACAAAATAAGTACTAAATCAGCACTTGGTAGAGATAACATAGCACTGGCTGATCTGGTTACAATCTTTAATGAAGAGGCTTACAAAATTTGTAGAAACAGGCAAATGGCAAAGTTAATTGCTTTAAAAACGCTTCAGGAATATGTAAAGAAAAATACAAGAGATTTATCAATTATTTCGTAATATGTAGAAAGGGGTGGCAAAAATGTTGACTGCGATAAAAGAAAATAAAAAGGTAAGAAGTACGGGTAAGAAACAAGGGAGTGTCGGGATAAGTAATGCATTTATCAATAACAGAGTAAATGAAGAGGCAATTGGTCTCGCATTGACATCTGTGTTTAAGTCTGAAAAAGCCTATAAGCTGATCAATAGTTTAACAACTAACATAGTAAATGCTAAATACTCATCCTTAATGCTCATAGATGGGGATGCACTTCGTATAAAGTACTCTAACCATCTTCCGGAGGATGTTGAAAATGAATCCAGGGTGATGGTGGGGGACGGTATATCAGGGTGGGCAGCGTTAACAGGAGTAAATGTACTTGTTAAGGATATAGAGACTGATACAAGATTTGCGAGAAGAAATAATACAAGATATTCTAGTAACTCTTTTATGTCCGTGCCTTTGCTTCTTAGCGGAAAGGTTGTAGGGGTCCTAAACGTTAACGACAAGGCAAACGGCGAAGCATTTACTGAGAATGATCTTAATACACTTAAGATTATCGCACGGTATTCAGCTATTGCTATCAGAAATGCTAACTTAATAGAGAAATCAAAAAAAAAGTCAATTGTTCAGCAACTTGATAACGATTACTATGACAAAAAAGATAAATATCTTCCGGTGACATTTAAAAGTCTTAAGGCTGGTCCCTTTTACAAAAGTGAGCTATATCTTAAGAACGATACTAATGGTGATCACAATTATGTGCTGTACTGGAAAGGTGGAGATAGATTATTTATTAACGACCAAAGAGAAGAGTTTATAAGAAAAAATATTAATAAACTTTTTGTTCCAAAGAATGGCAGAAAACAATATTTGCGTTTTATGGAATCTAATCTGGATAAAGTTGTGGGGGATCAGGATACCTGCGGAAAAGAGAAGCTTGGAGTTGCAAAAGACATTGCTGTAAATATTGCAAGCGATTTAAGCTCTGTGCCTGATGAAATTTGTAATATAGAGAGAGCTAAGCAGTGGATAAATAGCGTATTGGGGCTTATTCGTAATTCCAGGGATAATATTATAGATTTTGGCAGCGTGAAGGGAGATGATCATTATTTATTCGGGCATTCCATAAATGTTACAATGGTGAGCCTGATTTTCGCATATCATATTGGTTTGAATGTAGAAGAGATAAGTGAATTGGGATTGGGTCTATTCCTTCAGGATATTGGTATGAGTAATGTGGATCCTATGATCGTCAATAAGCCAACAAGGTTAAATAGTGATGAATATACTATTGTTAAAAAGCATTCTGAGTTAGGTTTTCAAATGTTACAGGAGACCGGACAGGTATCTCCAGAATCATGCTTGCTCGCGTTGCATCATCATGAAAACTTTAATGGTAGTGGTTATCCTTATGGACTGAAATCAGATGAAATTAGTTTATATGGTAGAATTTCTCGGATTGTTGATGTCTATAGTGCCATTACATCAGACAGGCCATATGCAAAAGCTAAAACATCCGATGCTGCTTGTATGTTAATGAAAGATCAGATGAAAGGCTTGTTTGATGCAGAAGTCTTAGGCAGTTTTATAAACTTTGTAAAATCATCCGGCGTATTAGATAAATCAAGGATTGCCGTATAATAGTGAAAACAGAGAATAGCGGTATAAATTACATATCAGTAATTTATATCGATTTCTCTATGAGGATTTTTTAGACACATACATGTATCAGATGGGAATGAATTAGTTCTGGCGTTCGAGTTGAGCTTGCTTTCCCAGCATGACAATAAATCTTTTAATCAATTCCTTGTCATAATCATCCTGGAATTTGCTAAGGAGTTTAAAAGCTTCGAAGGGTGAGAAAGCTTTTTTGTAAGGTCGTTCGGTTGTCAATGCATCGTAGAAATCTACAATAGCTCCAATTCTTCCATTTATATGGATCTGATCTCCTTTTAATTTCTGTGGATACCCCTTTCCAGACATTTTTTCATGATGTTGAAGTATTGTGAACATGGCATTTTTAGGTATTTCTGTATTGCTGCTTACCAATAGTTCTCCTGCAGCCGTTACATGACCCTGTACCTCTTTGAACTCCTCTTCTGTTAGCTTACCCGGCTTATTCAAAACGCGTAGATCAATTGTGCATTTACCCAGATCGTGCAATAGTGCACCTAGTCCAAGTTCTAAAAGATCAGGGTCTCTTTTTAGATTCAAATTGGTTCCTAATCCAATACTCAAGCTACAGACATTCAGTGAATGTGTATATGTGTAATAATCATGAGAAGTGATCTTCAGAAGGCTGGAGAAATTACTTTGATTGTCCAGAATTGTATCTGTTAATGTTTCTACAAGCTCACTAGCTTTCTGAATTGTCTCTCCACTCCTTGGGTCCTCAAGTATATCTTTAATAATAAATTTAGAATTTTCACGTAAAATACTGAATTGTAGATCTGATGAATCATTTTTTGATTTAGTAAGTTCTAATGAAAGATTATTTATATATTCCTTATACAACGGTATGTCATCTTTGTGGATTGTAATCGCAGTTTGAGCGTTATGAATATCATTAGGCACAATACCTGCTAAATTATTCCCTATATCAGGACCAACGTAGAGTTCAACATCAAGATTTGATTTATTATAAACATTAAAATCAATTCTTGAACCTGGCAGGAGGTTTCCTCTTTCTATAGGGTAGTAATTTATATATGTTTTATAATACTTTTCTAAGTTCTCTGGATTATCAAATGGTGCTGTAAGGCATTTATCTGGGATATTTATATTGTCTCTGTTCTCAATTGGTCGGCAATAGCCACCAATTTTTTCTCTGTCTTCTTCCGAAACAAAAATTGTATTCACTTTGTTTGCGGCCAGGTTATTTAGCGTCTCTTCTGTGAAGGGTAGGTCTTGCTTGCGGAACAGGACAAAGTTATTACCTGTTTGAATAAAGATATCAAAATCGAGAATAGTGTTTAACTTCAGATGTTTTGTATCAACAGGAATATATTTTGAAGTTTTAGTAGACATTTTAATTTCTCGGTTGGATTCCAGAATTCTTAAAGAGTTTAGATTTTCTCTGAGATATGAAGAGAATAAAACTACAATCCAGAGTATCATATTTTAGGTCAATTGCAATGGCTTTAATACACAAACCGTAGATTATTGACAACATGTTTTAGTACTAATCTGTAGTGCTACTTGTTTTCATTATTGTTATGCTTTTACCTGATTTCCCAGCATAACAATAAACCTTTTAATGAGGCTCTGATCGTAGTCTTCCTTCACTTCGTTGAGTAGCTGAAATGCTTCAAACGGGGTGTAGATCTTTTTATAAGGTCGCTTTGTTGTCAATGCGTCATAAAAATCTACAATCGCTCCGATTCGTCCAAATAGGTGGATCTGATCACCTGCTAAATTGTATGGATAGCCACTCCCGGACATCTTTTCATGGTGTTGAAGTATTGTGTTTAAAGAATTTTCTGATATCTGATGACCACTTTTTTCTAATAAGTCTTTGGATGCGATAACGTGACACTGTATATCCTTGTACTCTTCTTCCGTAAGAACGCCGGGTTTATTTAAGATACGAGGATTTACTGAGCATTTGCCGATGTCATGTAATAGTGCACCTAATCCCAGTTCCAGGAGTTCAGAATCTTTTAAGTTTATTGATGATCCTAAGCCAATGCTTAAACTGCAAACGTTTAATGAATGCGTATATGTGTAGTAATCATGTGTTGTAATTTTCAGCAGACGGTTAAAGTGGTTTTTATTATCCATTATTGCGTTAAATAGAGTTTCAACAAGTTCTTTTGCTTGATGAATATTACCCAGGTTCTTTGGATCCTTAAGAATATCTCTTATAACAAATTTAGAGTTTTCGCGTATGATGTTGTATTGAAATTCCGGTATATCTTTACTGAGATGTAAGTGTTCGCTTGTGATTTTTTTTATATATTCTCTGTACAACGGTATATCATCGTTATGTATTACAATGGGATGATTGGATTCATGTATATCCTCCGGGACTATATCAGATAAGCTGTTTTTTCTGCCAGGGCCTATGTAGTGTTCGACATCAATATCTGATTGCTTGTAGATATTAAAATCAATTTCTGAACCAGGCAGTAGATTCACTTTTTCTAAAGGGTAGTAATTAGAATATGTTTTATAATAATTTTCTACATTTTCCGGTTTATCAAACGGTGCAGTGAATCCTTCGGATGAGATATCTGTGCTGTAATAATTCTGAAATGTCTGGTGGTAATTCTCAACCTTTTCTCTATCTTCCTCTGAAATAAATATTGTCCTTACTTTGTTTTCGGCAAGATTATGTAATGTGCTTTCAGTGAAGGGAAGGTTTTGCTTGCGGAAGAGGACGATATTATTGCTTGTTTGAATAAAGATATCAAAATCTAGTATAGTATTTACCTTCAAATCATTTGTAGCAACAGGGAAATAATTAAGTGTTTTCGTTACCATTTTAATTTATCAGTTTGATTGCAAATTTGTTAAAGAGATACACTTTTTACTCATGAGACTATTCTGCCCGGCCTAAAACCATTTTTGAGTTTTCTGGTCTAGTGAATCCAGTATTTGGCTATAAAATGTAGCTGTTCATGCTAAGTAGAGAGATATGAGGCTCCTACCACTACTTTTTATACACACTACATATACATTATATACATACTATCTATGTATATTATCGTCTTTATGTGTTGAAAATTTAGTGAATTTTTCTGGTTTAATTGATATTGGAGTGTTTTTTTGAGGGTTGATACAAATGATTGTAGGTACTAATACTTAGTACCGTGAATGATAAAGGCTGAATAGCTTGTCATTCTTATGTAATTGTGTGATACGGTGTAGTATGGAAGGCCACAGAATATTATGCCGCTTTAATGATGATTCAATATGTTGGAGGATTGCTCTAATACGGAAGGGAAGTTTGAACAGCCAGATGGCAATGACAGAAGGGTGTTATATGCGGTATCTGAACATATTGTTACTGGAAGACATCGACAAATCTGGACGTATGAATGTCCTGATGTTTCAATGATTGATGTGCTCTCATTCGTTTGTTAATTGTGTTAAGCCTGCTTTTCGTATCTTTTACTGAAGAGTGTAACTGGGAAATGCTATCATGATCGTGGCTTTGGATTTTGGTTATTATTGATCGTAATTGATCCAGTAAAGGATAAAGTCGCTTGTCTCGTGTAAGGCTATTGCTATTTGCCATTAATTCTTCAAGTGTTTTGAAATTACGTTTGTCTAAACGTTTAATTTCTTTAATATAATTCTCTTTTTCCGTTGTTATTAAGTTAAGTTTTTTTGTGTTATTGGATTGTATCGCCTCCTCTTGTTTTTCCGTTAGATTCAGGATTTTTTCGTAATACTCCTGTTTGCGGACTAAATATGAAAATATCTCTTCTTTATTAGCTGTGTTCTGTTTTTCCATAATATTTATCCGGAGATATCAAGATTATTAACGATGTGGTCCTGGCTTTTAGCATCTATCTCTTTATTGTCCTTTACGCTTTCCCAGGATTCTCTTAACTCAGACAGAATTTTGCATGCATTGTCTAAATGTTTTGTTTTCAGGCTTGAATTTGCATCTGTTATTTCACGTAAAATAAAGTTATATAAGTTTGTTAATGAAGAGGCTATTTCTCCTCCTTTATCTTTGTCTAGTGTTGTTAAAAGTTCAAGAATAATGTCACTAGCCTTGTCCAGCGTATGGCCTTTTGCTTCATACTGTTTTTCATTGATCTCTTTTTTTGCTTTATTGAGTAAAACAATCGCTCTGTCATAAAGCATTACAACCAGACCGATCGGACTGGCCGTTTCTACCTGCAATTTTTTGTATGATTTGGTCTGTTGTGTATCCATTTGATTACCTCTTTATAAATTTAAAAAAGTTCCTCGTGTAAGCTTCTTGAAATATGCATCCTTTCAATATCATATGAGTATTCATTGATAAGCCTATCCATTGCAGGTTTATTAATTGCGTTTGCTTTGTCAATGTCATCTTCAGTGGCATACATTCCGTACCAGCAGAGGAAATTCTGCTTTTCTATCTGTTTGTCTGACATCATATTGTTTCTCTCTTCTTGCATGGTTTTAATATATAAGCAATAGATGTGCCAAAGACAACTTGGCATATAGCAACTTAAGTCTTTATAAATTCGGGTGTTAAGATATGGGCGATATACATGTCTGATTTTCAGATAATTTGTGACTAAATTTTGTACAAATTTGGTGTTTTTTAATCATTTTGAGACACCTGATGGTTTTATTCACCGTTATCCGGTAATGATTATTCTATGATACAGAAATTACTTGGAGAGCTGACCGAGTTGTTGTGCCATGAAAGAACTTACTGATTGAAGTTTTGAAAGATTTAATTCCAGCGCAACAAATGTTTTATTGAGTCGTAATGTTTCCATGGCCAGGCGCTTTTCCATGGCCACTACAGAATCCTGCATATCGTCGATTGTGTCCTGAAGACCATCCATTCTGATGGTGAGCAACCCATCGAATTGGTCTGTAACCGAATCGACGTTGTTGTACATCATTTCACCTACTCCCATTGTAAGCCTTACATTTCCCTTTGAGCCGGTAGTGGTAGAAGTAACTTCTATTGTAAGGCCCTCAATGCTCGTTGATGATGAAATATCGGGTGGAGCATCTCCTACAAGGGTCTGTCCAGTACCCGTAGCCGCTTCACCATTAATTGAACCTACCACATCTACTCCGGTGTAAGTACCTACGGTTCCCAGGAGGGCACTCGCTTCGGTAGTAGTAAAGCCGAACGCGCTTCCGTAACTATCATGTGTAAGGACAAGTTTGTCGCTACCATCCTTTGATGCTGTTATCTCCATTGCGAATCTACCGTTAACACCACCATCAGCAACGTTAGTTTCCAAAACCGTTCCGAAGTCCAGACCACCAGGCTCTGTTATAGAGATTGAGAGCTGGCTGTCTCCGATGGTACTATCTGTTACAACTATTTTTCCTGAGGAGTTTATGGTAGCTTTTACCTGATTATCATATGCATTTTCTATTGCAGAGAGGAAATTCTGAACGGTGTCTGTAGAAACGTTACTTATCGTATATGAATCACTTATACTAAGCCCTGATCTAGTGGTTCCAGAATAATAAATTATGTCATTATTATTCAGGTCAGTACCCGGGCCACCTGTTGTATCAATCTCATTAAACTTTGTAGTGGCAGTTATTGGTGCTCCTCCAGTGATCTGAGTTTGTGCATTGAGCCCTGCAAGGACTTGCGTACGGTCTGTACCAAGTTCTGAATTGATTGTATTTACGATATTGTCGATAGAATTTCCGCTTTCGGCATCTCCGTCAAGACTTATTGTTGCAACCCTGCCGCTAGAAGTGTCTGTAATTGTCAAAGTGTCAGTAAGGCCAGCACCGATTCCATTAGTAAGAACTTGTGTTCCTGTTTCCGTTGCCTGACTTGCAACCGTATTGATGGTTACGGCAAATTCACCACCGACTGTATTTTTTGTATGGCTTACATATGTTATTTCAGAATTAGTAGTAGTGCCTTCTGCAACAAACAATCTTTTCACAGCATTAAAATCAGAATTGATTTTTGTTAAAAAGGTACTATCTTTTACAGACAGCTTACCATATTTGTCGGATGTTATTCCGATCAATGGAAGGGAATTAGAGTCGGCCGGAAGCAGAGGTATCGCATTAGATATTGTGTTCTGAATAATACTTTTAATTGTTCTCAGGGTACTTTCTCCGGAGAGGACCCCGGCTTTTTTTGTCTCTTCATTGTATGCGAAATGCTGGTTTATATTTTCCATTATTTCATTATATGAGTCTGTGAATTCGTTGACCTTGCCTTTAATGCTATCAGTATCTCTGCTAATGGTAATGTTAACGGTAGAGAAATCTGACGTATCCACTCTTGCGATGTCCAGGGTAACACCGGATATGACATCGTCAATGGAATTACTACTTCTTGTAACGGCAACACCGTCAATCACTACTTTTACATCCTGGCCGGCCGTGCTCTCCATGCCATAGCCTTCTGTAGTTATGTCGACCGTGCCGAAATCAAGAGTTCCACCGCCTGCATTATCGGTTTGTATTGTAACACTCAGCTGACTGTCCCCGGCCGAGTCGTCTGTTATTATTATCTGTCCGTTGCTGTCTACAGTTGCACTGGAAGCACCAAGCCCGAAGACCGTCTCTATCTGTGTCAAAAGGCCATCTATAGTATCAACATTGGTGTCTGTAATTGTGAATGTTCCAGTGACGGCAGAACCAGTACTATCTGTTCCTGTCAGGAAGATTTTATCACCATTGGCAACATTATTATCAGCAGCGTATGTACCAAAATCAAGAAGACCAGCACTTTCAACAAAAGCAATACTTAATTGACTATCTCCGGAATAGTTATCATTTATCTGAATCTTACCTGCGGAATCTATCACCACACTGCCCGTGGTAAGATCAAAATTTGTCTCTATATTGGTTAAGAGGTCTTGGACGGTAGTGGTTGCCTTATCAGTAATTGTAAAATTGTAAGCTCCAACAGCAGTCCCGTCCTGCTTCGTTCCCGAAATGGAAATTGTATCAAGATTGGTTATGTCGTTTCCTGGCCCACCCGTTGTATTGATAGCTCCAAATGTTGATCCAGCAACAATATTTCCCCCGGCAGTTAATGTATTTGCTGCACTGCTTATCAGCCCAGTATATATATTATTGAACTTTGTAGTGCTATCAATTACGGCATTGCTTAGATTATAGTTGTCTGCAGATGCTGTATGTACCTCTGCGACAGTGCTCTGGCCGCCTTCAAGGACTCCAACTGCCTCAAGTATATTGTTGCTGTCCGTAAAGTTTATTGTGCCGCTGATGTCCAGCTGATAGGTGGTCACTCCCTCTGTTGTAGTACTTACAACCGATGCGGTTACTCCGCCAACGGCGCTTATAGTGGTGGCAATGTCTGTCAGGGAATCTGTAGCAAGATCTATAGTTATATTGTTTCCGTTAATCTGAACAGTTGAACTGTTCTGCGGGCTGGATAGACCGAGCAGTGATCCTATGGCCGAAGTACTGCTGGAGAACGCCTCTGATTTTGCACCATCACTTGTGGGATTCTTGATGGTCGTAGTGCCATCGGTATAGCCCAGTGTCTGTAGGATATTCGCATCACCACCGGTACTGATTGACGCATCCAGTATAACGAATTGATCCTTACCGGTGTTATCGCTTGTGAGGATCATGCGGTTGTCTGTGTCTGAGACAGATATTAAGCTTGCTGTTACTCCGGTAGCATCGGTACCGGAATTTGCGGTATTAATAGTAGATGCAATATCAGCAAGAGAATCACTTGTAACGATACTTATTGTTTGACCATTTATGAGAAATTCTCCGGTGAGGTTCAATCCTGTTGATTTACTACTAAAACTGGCTGATGACAACTGCCTCGCCTGAGCCAATTGTGAGCCGGCGGTATATGTTACAGTGTGTGTGCCGGGACTTGCCTCTTCTGTTGCTGAGACTGTAACGAGTTCATCTGCCGTAAAAGTGGTTGAGGTTGTAGATGTTGAGGTTTTGAAGACATCAAAAGTGTCACTTTCTCTAAGGACATCTGCTTTTGCCAGAAACGCTGTTAACTGTGTGTTAAGACCTTGAAACGCAGCTAATTTATCACTTTGCTTAGTCTGATTTGTAACTACAAGATCTACACGTTTTCTACTGACACCAACAAGCTGTTCTATAAGGTTTGAGGTATCAAGGCCTGAAACCAGACCTCCTATCGCACTTGTTCCCGGCATTAAGTTCTCCTGTTAAGCTAGCTCTTAATAGAAGTTTTCGTAATCTTATATTTTAATTACGTCAACCACAATTAAGAGGATGAAAATCCTGTATTATTCCTTTTGGTAAAGAAAGGCTATCATAAAAACGTTTTGCTGTTTTTATTTTTCCTATTTCATACGAATACTCATTCATTAATCTATTTATAGTTCCACTGTTGGTCTGTTCTGCCTTTTCTATCTCTTCTTGAGTAGCATACCAGCAGTACCAGTTAAGAAAGTTACTTTTATCTAGATTGTTTTCCATTGTTATCTGTCCTTTCTATAATTGTTATAAATAGTAAGCAATGTACGTGCCATCTGGTATTTTAAATCTCTACTCTCTTATAGTTAATAACTATAAGAACTTATGATGGTAATGTTTTCGTACACCTTTAAATTTGATAGGTAATTTTTGCTCACTATGTGCAGTTTTTTCTTTTGTAATCAGGTGTGTGGTGTGTATAAAAAAAGGGAGAGTGGTTTTATCCACTCTCCCTTTCATTTATTCATACTTACTAATCATCAGTACCGATGATTAGTACCTGCTTGTGATTATCCAAGCAGACTTAGTACTGACTGTGGTGACTGGTTAGCCTGAGCAAGCATTGAAGTACCAGCCTGTAACAGAATCTGGTTCTTAGTAAATGCTACAGTTTCAAAGGCCATATCAGCATCACGAATAACAGACTCAGCAGCACTCAAGTTTTCAATCGTACTGGAAAGGTTTGCAGTTGCAAATCCTAACCTGTTCTGTGAACTACCAATTGTAGCACGAGCGTTTGCAAGAGTATCAAGAGCTGTATCAATTGTTGTCAAAGCTGTCTGCGCTCCAGATAGTGTACCTACACTTACATCTGCAGTCAATCCGGCTGTAGTCATATTAGCCAATGAGAAAGTAATATTGTTATCAGAGTTATTCTCATAACCAACCTGGAAAGATGATGTAGAAAGATCACTAGTATCAACCGTAGTACCTGTTGCTATACCAGTAGCATCTAATTGAGAGTTTACGGTAAGCTTAACACCGAAAGTATTGAAATCCAACTTTTCAGTTTGTATTCCTGTCATCGCTCCCATAGATATCGTCTGTGTACTAGTACCGTCTGTCAGTGTTACAGCACCATTACCATTAGTACTTACAGAGACTCCATATTCAGTTGAAGCTTGTGCTCCAGATACATCAATGGCAGTTACACCATTAGCAGATGTCAAACTTCCTGCACCGACACCAGCTGAACTAACAGTAAGTCCACCAAAACTTCCATCTATTAAAGATGAACCTGAGTATTTAGTAGAGTTAGCAATTCTTGTTATTTCGTGCTCAAGAGTTTCAACTTCTGCACTAATGTTAGATCTGTCTGTAGTACCAGTATTAGTAGATGCAGCCTGTGTAGCAAGTTCTTTCATTCTCTGAAGAATGTTTGTAATCTGGTCTCCAGCTCCTTCTGCCACCTGCAACAGTGAATTTGCTTCAGATGCGTTTCTACCAGCCTGTGCCAAACTCTTAATTTGCGCTCTGAATCTCATAGATACAGCAAGACCAGCTGCATCATCAGATGCCTTGTTAATTCTATAACCTGAAGACAGTCTTTCTAGAGATTTTGACAGCCCTGCGTCTGCTGTTTTAAGATTTCTGTGTGCGTTAAAAGCTGCGATATTGTTTTGTATTCTTAAACCCATTTTAAATCCTCCTTGATTTTTGCGTAGGGTGTTTTATAACACCAGCTACAGCAACCATTTTTAACATTTTGCCGATCCGGCTTCCCTGCCATCTACAGCAAAACTAAAATAAATAAAATTAATAAACAAACAAACATAAAACATTTACTAAGAACTACTTTACAACTTCTTATGCCTCACCACCTCCTTCTTGAAAAATGTTTTTTTTGGTTATATGGGAAATTTCTTACTGTTAATATCATCGGCCAGATACTAAAAGACTTTAGTGGAAATATAGAAAAAATGTATATTTTTTAATATTTCTATGTAGTTGTAGGTAAGGTGTTATACTGATTGTGCTTACGAGTATTGTTGTATCAGCTAGATTTTGGTGTTTTTAACTAGTTAGTACCATTAGAGATCATGAAACATGCTCTGAATTAAAATTGTAAACGATATCCAGGCTGTGACATGATTGTCTTACCGATTTCATTTCGGGATCTCTTAAGTCGCTAAGTCGTTGTGAACATTGATCCTGAAACAAGTCCAGGAAGACAAACCGTGAGTTTTTGCTATTGTGATACAGTCTAATGGTAGAGGGGGGGGTACAAATTGCTTGAATGGGGTTATATGCGTTTCATAAGTGGTAACTGTAAGTATTTAATTGTTTTCTGACTTACATGCTTAAGAGGCTTAAATGTAATTTATATAGCGATACTTCCACGTTGATTATAGATAATACAGAGAGTAGTAGTTACGGGTTACGGGTTGCGGTATCAATTATCATGCTAACTTGTTGCAACAGGGTTAGTTGC
>JABGRF010000238.1 GCA_018648405.1 Candidatus Scalindua sp. | reverse complement strand
ATATCATTGAATGAGTGTTCAATATTACTTAAAAGTTTAATTACTATCCAGAAAAGTACTGCCAGACCAATACCGGCAACCATCCCTCCCTTGGTCTGATCGAGGAGTGAACGGGCAAATTCCATAATCTGCATGAGCACCTCTTCCTGACCTGGAAATTTTTCCAGAAGTTGTTTTTCCAGGGCCTTGTCAGAGCCAAACCCCTTTGCTATACCAAATATAAGAGCAACAACAGGGACTATTGAAAGCAAAGAGTAGAAGGTTAGAGCCGATGCCCTTAAACTACATTTATCTTCATAAAACCCACGAAATGCCAGTACCACAACTCTAAGCTGTGTAATGAAGAATATTTTTTTACGAGGATGGTCTTTTAGGCGAATTCTCCATATATCAGTGGTTATATAATTAATAATTTTTGATAACATAGTTCTCATATGACAGGAAACCTCATTCTGGTAATATAGTGCGGTATGCCGCCAGAACTAACCTGTTCAAACAGGAGGCAGTCTACCACCTTTCAAGCGACTATAATTAAAAAGATATTTTCACACAACTTTTATTCAATTCAGTCTTTAGGCACTTTTTGCTATTTTGGATTATTCTATAGTATGGTGAAATGAGTTGTCAACCGTTATAATTGACAGTCAAGTCAAATAGTTATTGTTATACCACCCTTCGACTCGGTTATGAATGATGCCATGCTAAGCAGACTCGAAAGGTTAATAATATAAATGCCCTATGCATATATTTATAATTACATAAAGGAGTGTATTAAGATGAAAAGCTATCGAAAAGAGCTATGGTTTAATGTAACGGAAAGAAGAGAGTTTATAAATATCACTCCTCAAGTCAATTCCTGTCTCAAAGAGAGCGGTATTCAGGAAGGCCTCGTCCTGGTCAACGCCATGCATATTACCGCTTCTGTCTTTATAAATGACGATGAGTCAGGCCTTCATCACGACTATGAAGAGTGGCTGGAAAAACTGGCACCTCATGAACCGCTTTCTCAATACCGTCACAATAATACCGGAGAGGATAATGGAGACGCACACCTTAAACGACAGGTAATGGGCCGTGAAGTCGTTGTTGCTATTACTGAAGGAAGATTTGATTTTGGGCCATGGGAACAGATATTCTACGGAGAGTTTGACGGCAGACGAAAAAAGAGGGTCCTGGTGAAAATTATTGGCGAATAAGAAAGCATACAGCTTTAAGTAATACTTTTTTATTTAACGGATTAAGGTTCAGTTTCCGGCAGCACCAACTTCAGTTTTTCATGACTTGGTATCATGCGGAATTGCGGTTTCTTGATAACATTTACACCGACAAATACTTCCATACTTTTCAGGAAGCTGCGGCATTCATCACTGAGATGTTTCAAGTGTAACCGTTTACCGACATTAAAATATCGATCGGATAGTGATTTGATCGCTTCAAGACCTGACTGGTCACATACCTTCGAATGCCTGAAATCTATGACTACATTGTCCGGATCCTTATACGGGTCAAAAGAATCAAGGAATTTTCGTACTGACCCAAAAAACAGTGGGCCAGTTAAACCATAGACACATAATCTCGGTGTGCTTACGAGCGGGTCCAGCTGAATGTTTTTACCGCTCTTCCACGCAAAAACCAGTGCGGATACAATTACACCAGCAGCCACTGCAATAGCAAGATCGGTAAACACAGTTACACTGGAAACAAGAACCAACACGAATGCGTCGGCACGCGGCATCTTGTGAATAATTCGGATACATGACCATTCAAAAGTACTCAATACAACCATAAACATAACTCCCACAAGTGCTGAAAGCGGAATCATCTCTATGTACTTCGATCCAAACAAAATACACAAAAGGAGAAATATTGCGGCTGAAATACCGGACAATCTACCACGTCCTCCGGAATTGACATTTATCATGCTTTGTCCTATCATAGCACACCCTCCCATTGTACCAAAGAAACCAGACACCACATTTGCAAAACCCTGTCCAAGACATTCTCTATTGCTCTGACCACGAGTCTCTGTTATCTCATCAACCAGTGACAATGTCATCAGGGACTCCAGAAGACCGATCGCGGCAAGTATAATAGAATACGGCCATATGATACTGAGCGTATGCCAGTTCAGGGGAATCATTGGAATGTGAAATTGTGGTAATCCACCGGCGACAGATGCCATGTCACTGACCTGTAGTGTATTTACATTGAATCCAATTACTACTGCAGAAACCACTAAGATAGCAATCAATGGAGCGGGAACAGCGCGTGTCAAACGCGGCAGAAAATGAATGATAACCATTGTTGACACAACCAACCCTATCATAATCCACAAAGATTCTCCCTGCATCCATGTCAACACTCCCATATCATCTGGCAGCTGAAAATGTCTCAACTGAGAAAGCATTATAACAATAGCAAGGCCATTGACAAACCCCAGCATT
The DNA here is from genome assembly GCA_018648405.1 of Candidatus Scalindua sp. GTDB lineage: Bacteria > Planctomycetota > Brocadiia > Brocadiales > Scalinduaceae > Scalindua. Next base: position 12,486 of record JABGRF010000238.1, on the reverse strand, counting down.
ACCGGATGAGGTACCAAACTGATGTACTTGCCCAGACGCAATGCCCCTGCAGTTATCTGAATAATACCCATCAGTATAACTGCCGCAAACAGATACTCTACACCGTTCTTTGCAACTAGTTCAATCATTACAACCGCCAGAGCACCAGTTGCACCTGATATCATTCCCGGTCTGCCACCGGCTACTGCCGTGATAAGCCCTACAATGAACGCTGCATATAGTCCGACAAGTGGTTCTACGCCAGCAACAAAGGAAAACGCAACCGCTTCCGGAATTAGTGCTAGGGCAACCGTCAGGCCGGACAGCACATCGTCCTTTATATTTACATGTCTTTGAATATAAAAGTTAAACATGGTATTAAAATTTCAAAAATATTATTCCGAGTTTTTACTGAAAAGGGTTACTTCCAAATGGAGTACAGATGTGTCATTCATGCAAAAAACAGAGGAGGGTAATACGCCTTTTAATAAATCACCTAATCTGATAGACAGGAAAAAATGTCCAAGTGGAGAAGCGCCCCGCAGCAGAACGAAATTCATGTGAAAATAGTTCTTACTGCTTTTGTGCACACAAAAACACTAAAGAAAGATTTTATGTTATTTAAATTTTAGTGTCAATAGCAATGTTTCATTGTATCAGCAATATAAAAAAATCTATCACTGACTGATCTGGCAATGAGGATTATTCATATTTTTCAACCACACACATCTATGATTGTCTTATCAAGGCAATATTACATAAAAGATACTGTACCGTAAGGTGACGATTAGGAATACACTTGAAACAATTCAGATATACTATAAAATCCGTTGCTATACGGGAATTCTATTTAATATAAGTAGACACCAATGAGTGTCTACTTATTTGTGTCCAGTAATAACAAAACAATTAAAATGCTTTGTAGAATATGCAACTCATCATCAAGCCAATACTATAAAGACACTCGCGTTTTTCATAAATGCCCACAATGTTCATTAATATTTACGGACCAAACGCTAGACAAAGAAAGTGAGGAGAAGCACTATAAGGGACAGTGGGAAAACAGCAACAAAGAGCATATTATCGCATTGGCTGACAAGCTGCTCACTATCATTAATAAATACAGAAAACCATCCAGGATCCTTGATTTTGGATCCGGGTCTGGCAGTATCACAGATGAATTCCTAAGCAGAGGTATCGACACAACACCTTACGAGCCGATGGCACACGGTAGCCTGGCAAACCATAATTATCAGAATATGTTTGATACAGTTATAGCGACTGAAGTCATTGAGCATTTACCAAATCTGTGGGATGAGCTGAAAAGCATAATGGGAGTTTTAACCAATGATGGTATTGCCGTGTTTACAACCCTCATGACTAATGCATTTATTGACACTCCTAATGAACAATTTGCTTTCAGAAAATGGTGGTATAAGGACGATCTGACACATGTTTCATTTTTTTGCAACCGGTCACTGGCTAAGTTGGCAGAACTGGGACACTTTAAGATTGATGTGTACGGTGATAATAACAGTAGCAACACTGTTGTGATTTACAAAAACAAGATAGTGTAGTACATGGAATTATGTACTCATACCAATCCTAACTCTTCAAATGTTCCAATTGGTATTCAACACCGCGCCAGGATGATGGTCAGTTCCAGATGCTTACAGTTTTTGAATATATACGTATCCCATTCACCGCAGTCTCAAAAGAATGTTACAGATAAAAACAGTCAGGGCTTCTCCATTCCCTTTAATCCTTCTTTAAATATTATCTCTTTTCCAGACCGACTCTTTTGCCTTTTCAACTATGTCGTATACTATTGGCACCAATATGAGGGTCAGAAGTGTAGAGAAAAGCAATCCGCCTATTACGGTTATACCCATAGGCATCCTGAGTTCTGCACCTTCACCCAAACCTAGTGCCAATGGGAGTAATCCAAGTATGGTAGTTGTAGTCGTCATCATAATGGGACGAAGCCGTATCTTACCTCCCTCGATGATAGCTTCCCGCCTTGGCATTCCTTCCTTTATGCGGGAGTTTATGCAATCAACGAGAATGATTGCATTGTTTACGACAATACCAGCCAGCATGACAACACCTATTAATACGATAACGCTTATCGGTTTTGACGTTAAAAATAATGCCGCCGCTACACCGACCAGAGCAAATGGGATGGTAAACATTATCACAAAAGGATGAAGGAGTGATTCAAATTGCGACGCCATTACTATATAAACCAGAAATACTGCCAAGAGTATAGCAAAGGACATACTGGAAAAGGCCACAAGCATTTCACGACTCTGCCCGCTGACGGATACCTCATAACCATCAGGCATCCTGATATTCGAAATCATTCTCTCTATATCCATAACTGAGCTGCGCAAGTCCCTGCCAACTAGATTTGCTGAGACTACGGCTACACGTTCCTGATTCAAGCGCCTTATTTCACCGGGGGTTTTTTTAATGCTAATCTCTGCTACTGCAGCCAGAGAAATGGGCCTCTCCCCTTCAGGATTAACAATAAAATTTTCCAAATCCTCTACACTGCCAATATCTTTTTTTCTTGCACGGACACGAATGTCAATTTCCCTGTCTCTTTTGGAGAATTCTGTGCTGACATTACCAAGGACGTTATCACGAACGTTATTGGCAATTATGTTTAATTCTAGCCCAAGTTGTGACAGTTTTTGTCTATCAAAGATAATTTGGACTTCCGGTATTCCCTCCTCTACCGTAGACTTAATATCCGTAAGACCTTCAACCTCCTCCATTTTAGCCATAACCACATCTGACAATCTATCGATTACGCTAAGGTTATAACCCTTTATCTCTACCTCAACAGGTGTTGCATAACTGAAATAGGCCGGTCGTGAAAATTTATACTCAACTGCCGGAAGCGGTTTAAACCTTTCCCTTAAAACGGCCATTATGCCTTCCTCCAACCTGCGATTAGACTTATCTCTCAAGCTTACATTAATTTCTCCTATGTTCTCCCTCTCTTCTGCTATGGTCCCACCTGCCTGACTAGTCGAACCGGCTATAGTATAAATTGTTTCTATCTCAGGATTACTGCTTACTATGTTTTCAATTTTCTTAACTGTATCGAGTGTACCATGAAGAGGTGTCCCTGTTGGCTTTCTGATATTGATTGAAAACTCACCCTGGCTCAGTTCCGGAATAAGCTCCTTGCCCAGACTTATAAACAGACACCATGAACCGCCAAGAACTAGAAATGCAGTAATCAACACTAATAATTTATTTGATAGCGCTAAACCAAGAACCTTTGGATAGCCATTCGTAATCGTAGATGAAACTGCATTAAACACAAAGAACAGTGGATAGAACAAGATATTAAGAATTCTGTATGGCAATGAGTCCACACTTGCAGCAGCATTTCGTTTCTCTTTTTGAACATCATTAGTTCTCCTTTGTATGATACTCACTGATGACAACATCGGAATCAGCGTAATAGCAACAAGAAGCGAGATCAGGAGTGAAAATGTCACAGTGAGTGCCTGATCATTAAACAATTGACCGGCAATACCCTTAACAAAAATTATGGGAACAAAGACACATATGGTTGTGAGGGTAGAAGCGATTACGGCCCCGCCAACCTCACCTGCACCCTTAATGGCAGAATCAATTGTACTATGTCCGCTTTTATGATACCTGTCTATGCTTTCGAGTACAACTATCGCGTTATCTACAAGCATACCGATGCCCAGCGCCAGACCGCCTAATGACATTATATTCAGTGATACTCCAAATATATACATGAAGAAGAATGTTGATACAATGGAGATAGGGATTGCAAGTCCGATAATCATAGTACTCTTAATACTCCTTAGAAACAGGAAGAGAACTATTACCGCTAAAATGCCGCCCCAGAGAGCAGTGGAGATTACCTCTTTTATTGAGCTTTCAATGAATCTGGATTGGTCGAAGGTTATGTCCAATCTAATAGAGCCAGAAAATTTTCTCAGCTTTTCTTCTATCCCACTCAACCGCCCCTTCACTAATCTTGCGACCGTAACCGTATTTGCATCGGCTTCCTTAAATATAGCAACTTCCACACTCTCTTTTCCATTTACACGGGTTATTACATCACGTTCCTTATGACTTTTACTTACACTTCCAACGTCTTTTATCTTAATGGCAACCTTATTTCTAAAATCTATGACTATGTCATCTATCTCTTCTATCTGCCTGAACTCATTAAAAGTTCTTACAATATATTCAACTTCTCCCTCCTTAATGTTTCCGGCGGTAAGGTTGATATTCTCTTCACTGAGACGTTCGATTACCAGAGAAATTGGTATACCCAGATTTGCCAGCCTGGCTTCCTCTAAATCAACATGTATTTCCTCCTCTAACCCACCACTTACTCTTACGGCAGCAACTCCACTGACAGTCTCTGCGCCAGTTATTCCACTCTCTACCGATAAACCCTCAAGAACTGGTTTGAGTTCATCTTCCGCCAGAATACGAAGTGTAATAAGGTTTTCGTCCCCATAGAGAGACAACCTCATAATAGGATCAAGAGATGGGTCAAAGCGCATCAGAACAGGCCTCTCTGCATCATCCGGCAGGTCTACCAGATCCAGTTTCTCACGTACATCCATCGAAGCAAAGTCCATATTGGTTTTCCACGCAAACTCAATTACTACCTCAGAGACATCAGATCTTGATCTGGAACTCACACGTATAACATCCGAGATAACACTCACTGCGTCTTCAATCGGCTTTGAAATAAGATTCTCGATTTCACTGGGTGCAGAACCGGGATATTCGGTCCTCACTGTCAGTGTCGGGTACGAAATATCCGGAAGGAGGTTTATAGGCAGTCGTTTATAGGAGATTAAACCGAAGATAACAAGAGTGGTCATCAACATTACAACAGTAACTCGTCTTCTTGTTGAAAATTCAACTATTTTCAATATCTATACTCCTATGTTTTTTAAGCTTAATTTGTAATCAGTGATGAAAGTATAAAAGAATGATTTTCAGATTTACAATTTTGGGATTTGCCCTCGGGCTCAACCAAAATATGGTTTGATTAAATCTGACTAAGCGTAGTTGTCAGGTTTTTTAAATCGCAATCCTAAAACCCTGAATCATAGTTTATTATGGGGAATGATTGAAATGAAAATCCACCTGTTTACTATGGTGACCCCAATACAGCTGCTTCGCCACCACCCTCTTCTTCGTTAATAATTGCAACGTCTGCACCGTGGCCAACGTCATCTTGACCGACAGTAATAACCCTGTCACCTTCTACGAGGCCGGCGAGTACTTCGACATAATTACCTTCTTTAAATCCAAGTGATATTTTTGTCTTAAACGCCCTGGTTTCCATATCAAAACTCGCATTTTTTACCTCTAATACGAGAACCTCATGATTATTAAAAAAAGAGACCTTTTCGAATTCTTTACTTATATTTTCACTTAGCACTTCTGTTGCTTCAATAGTAACATTGTATATTGACTCATCTTCATGGCTTCTGGTGATGTCCACAATCTTTCCACTCAGTGACGGGCCACCTCTTTTTTGTTCACATACAGCGCTGTCACCCAGAACCAACCCTTTAATCATGTCAGGGCTCACACGCAATACAGCAAAACCCTTCACTACAAATACCTCATCGACTTCTGCCTCCAGGATCAGCGCTTTCTTTGGTATTAGCAGGGCATCCTGATGTTGATCTACTATCGTAAAAACAGAGGCAAACATCCCCGGCCTCAAAGCACCACCGGATAAGCCGCCCATCTCTATTGTTACCTTTACCGTACCGCTTTCCGGGTCAACAACAGGACTTACCATCTTTACCTTTCCCTTGAATTCTATGTTGGGCAGGAATTCAGAAACAACTCTTGCCTTCTGCCCTTCTACTACCTTGTTAATATCCTTCTCTGGAATGTAAATCCTTGCCAGTATTGGATCAAAATCTGCAATCTTAAAAACCATCTGGTCATTTTCGATGTTATAACCTTCTTCGATATTCCTTTCAACTATAACACCATCAATAGGAGACTCAATTGTAGTATATTCATATTCCAACTGTTTCCTTTCAAGCTCAACAGTCGCAATCTCAAGTTGGAAACTTTTGTCTTCGAACTCTTCTCTGCTGATAATATTTTCATTAAAATTGTCCGAAGAGCTTTTGTAAACTCTTTCAGCATTCTCTTTCTTCAATTTTGCTTCTCTGAGTGCCAACAGAGCTTCATCATCATCAAGTTTCACAAGTGGCATACCAGACTTCACATAGTCACCTTCTTCCACCAGAATGTTTAAGACGATACCGGAAGTCTTTGCTACTACATCAACCTGCTTCTCCGGCTCAAGGGTACAATTATTAACTAGGAAAATTTCAATATTGCTCCTTTTAACCCGAATTGCTTCAACAGGAACAGCCTCATAATCTTTCCTGTAATTCCCAGGATATACCTTATGTCTGTTTTCAATATTTCTATCTTTTCTTTGTAAATTATTTACCTGTGAACCATAGTTGATTTTTGTATCTCTGTCAGAATCTTTAAGATATGCATCAGGTGCATCCTTGACTGTTAGTTTAAACACCAGAATAGCCACTACCACAACACCTATACCGATAGAGCCTATTCTGATAACGAGTTTAGATTTCATAGTCCACAACCTTAAAAAGTTTCAACTCTTTTTAAAATACATGTCTCTGCTTCTACTTCAGGGAATGTTTACATTTTCCGGAATCTGGCAACCGCTGTATCCAGGGGAACAGCCATTCAGTATAAATCCCGAATCTGCATGTATTTAAACAGAGTAAAAGACACCTGGAATGAACCGGGCTAAATGAGATTTTAACATACTGCCTTATCAATTCAACACCAAATAAGAGTGGTAATATTACTGAGTTGGTTTGGATGGATATGAAGAGAGATAGTGTAAAAATGATCCTTTTGCGAAGTGATATGATAACTACTGCTTGGTTCTGGTTCGGCGAGGTTGGATACTTTATTAATATGATTGGCTGCCATATTCTATATTAAGGCGGGCAGCCGGGCTACGTCATGCGCTTTTGCGGAGCTTTTTCGGCATAAGGGAAGCTTCTCCTGCTACAACTTCTGGTGTTACTACATATGTCGATCCTTTCCCTTCTGTAGGCAAATCGAACATAGCATCCAGCATAAAACCCTCAAAAATAGAACGTAAGGCTCTGGCTCCGGTCTTTCTCTCCAGAGCCATTTTACCTATCTCCTCCAAGGCATTTTTTGGAAATTCCAAAACTGCATTTTCCATATCAAAGATTTTTTGATACTGTTTTACGATAGCATTTTTAGGCTCCAGCATAATTCTGATTAAGTCATCCTGACTATGCGGCATCAACGTTGTGAGTACATGAAGCCTACCAATAAATTCGCGGATCATGCCATATTCTATTAAGTCATGCATTTTAATTTCAGAAAGAATCTCGCCGGTAGATTTATTCGCTGCCTGGTCCATTTTAGCACCAAATCCTATTGCCTTCTTGCCTATCCTTTTTCCAATTATTTCCTCTATACCACTAAAGGTTCCACCACAAATAAACAGAATATCCTTAGTATCCATTTGTATATATTTCTGCTCTGGATGCTTTCTTCCTCCCTGTGGAGGGACATTGATAATAGACTGCTCAAACATCTTAAGCAGTGATTGCTGTACACCCTCACCGGAAACATCTCGCGTGATAGACGCGCTTTGATCCTTTCTTGCGATCTTGTCTACCTCATCTATATAGACAATCCCCTGCTGTGCTCGATCCACATCAAAATCAGCATCCCTCAATAATCTTAATAGTACATTTTCAACATCCTCACCAACATAACCTGCTTCAGTAAAAGTAGTCGCATCAGTAATAGCAAATGGCACGTCAAGAATTTCTGCAAGTATTTTAACCAATAAGGTCTTTCCAGAACCTGTAGGTCCGACAAGAAGGACATTACTTTTTTCCAGTTCCACACCATCATCAGTAACTTCTGAAGCCAATCTTTTATAGTGATTATGAACTGCTACCGCTAATACTCTTTTTGCCCTTTCCTGCCCTATAATATATTCATCCAAACGATCCTTGACATATGCCGGAGTTGGTATTTCCCTTTTTATATTAGCTGAAGATTTCTCTTTATCTTTTTGTATAAGGGTGAAGCATGCCTCAATGCATTCGTTACAAATGTATACATTGCGATCACCCTGTATTAATCTTTTGACAACATTATAATTTCTGCCGCAAAAAGAGCATGACATAGACTTACCTTTCTTATCTTTGGTTTTCTTGTCCATCCCTCTTTCTCCTTTTATATGGTGTTAATACTATATAAATAAAACATACTGGCATAAATGTTAACAAAAAACCAATTACAAATCCAGTTTTTTTGAGTTTACTGAGTTAGATTCCCTATTATATTCCTGCATTCAAGCTATCAGCTTCCACCTGTAATAACGCGAGCACTTAAAACTAACTTTTCAGCTTTTTCTCGCAGTTCTAAAGCAAATTGATCTTCTTCCTTCAGGGCACTCTCTATTTTGTCAAGAATATCATAGTAAAGGTCCCAGGCTTTCTGTTCTCTTCTATACCTTTCCTTAAGTCCATTTCCATCTCCCATTGACACTTCCTGGATACTGGCACGCAACCTTCTAGTCCCCGTTTCAACAAGCGCAAAACCTTTATATTCACTCTCTTCTTCTTTTGTGGAAAAGAAATCAGCCGCCTTAAGTGCAAGACGAAGATATGCAAGATTATGAGAAAGAGGGCTTACAAAACTCCCTGTAAATGGATCTATCACACTTTTAATCTCATCCACCTCCGGTGAAAGTATCCTTGCATAATTGGAGAAGAACAATATCCTCTCGTAGTCGCCCACTATCTTTCCTATCTCCGCAGCCTTTATAGCCTCTGCTGCAAAAGCGTGTTTGTCGTGTCTCATGAATAAACCATCATTATGAAAATATCTCAGAGCCGGCTCCTTATCTCTGGGAAATAAGGCAGACAGAAGATAAGCCTGGTCTTCTGCCCTTCCTATAAATACAGGAGTAAAAGGACGATATCTTCTCAAGGCGTCTATTAAAATCCCATTTGTACCACCCGTTACATGTATCCTCGATATACACGAATTACTACCATCAATATCGCCATTCCTATACCTTGTCATCATCTCAGACAAAGTAGATAAAGCCTGTGGTATCTTACTACAGAAAATAGTATGTTCACCCCTGAAAGGTGGAGACGGGTATGTTACGTCAGGTGTAAACAGTGAAGTGCTAACATCTTTTTCATTTACCAATGCACCTGCCATCATACCGAGATAAACTGGATTCCCATGAGAGTCAATACCTTCAGCGCCCCAAAGAGGAGACATCATATGCTGAAATGCACTCTTCCCTGTTTCCTCAAGCAGCTTTTCTTGTGGAAATACCTGATCAAGATCAATCTTAAATGTCGCTTTTTTATCAGGATCTACAAAAACTTGCCAGAAGGCGGTTACAGCCTTGAGAAAGCTATAGTGTCTTCCATACTTCCCATTAACACCCACAACTTCCCTTAAAAGAGATGCGGAATCCTTTATATCACTAAAATACTTGTTTGCCGCGGGAACGAGAACCTCATGGATTAATGAGGCTGTTTCTGCCTCGGTAAAAAGATACACTTTGAGCCCAGGCAGATCATGGGACCTTTCCAATTCAGACTCGATATATTCCTTCACAATCCCCTGCAATCCCTCGTGTGTAACAGATGCCGATAGCACAACAGTTAACTCATCCTCTTCCCCTGCGTTCTTTAATTTCTTCTCATAAAGAAGTGACTCAGACAGATGATGAAGACCATATAGGATTTCATTTCTATCCGGCTCAACACCCATCTGAACAGGATGGTCGTACCAGAAAGCCTGATCCTCCTGCACAACCTCTTCAAGGGCGTTCCACAAATCTGGTTTTATACCAAGGTCTTTATATTTTTTTCCGGCAGGCGGAATAGTTATAAGAGCGTTCGATGTAAAAACAACCTCTCGTGGCACATTCTTTACCGGTTTATGATTTAGATTAGTTATCTCTATTTTACGATTACCTCTCAATATATCTTCCTGATGTTCTTTATTATTTAGAATATCAGATGCTTCAGGATGGAATAGTTTCCAAATATCATCCTGAATTGTTTGTGAAGAAGAAAGAGATTCTTTTTGTTGTGATAATTTGGTAATAAGCGCTTCCACCCTCTCTACACCATTGTTACCACTGGAACAGAAATCCCAAAACTCATTTAACAACAAGTGAATCCCCTCCCTATAGAAGGTAACAAGATTTGTCCAGAGAGGATCATTTTCCATCTCTTCCAGATACTCCACAGCAGCCGTATACCTGGAATGTCCATCTCCTGAAAGAGAGATCAAAAATGCAGCATTTACGTTTCTGGGAACTGCAACCCGACTATTATCTTCAGGTTGAAACTGCCCTACTATATCAATCCCACAAGCCCCATTCTCAGGTCCATCACCTACAAGGCAACTAATAATATCATGATAAGATTTTTCTATTTTGTCTTGAGAAAGTGTCACTTTTTTACCTCTTTATTCCAAATATAGTAGCCGTATTTTCGGAATTCAATCCTTATATCAAATGTACAGCTATACATATTTCCATTCATCCACATGATGATTATAGACCGGACAATTTGCATAAAAACCGTACAAAACCGTCCTTCAACCACTGAGTACCGAAAAATCAATGATATGGTATTTAATTATAACCCACAAGAAAAAAGATTGGCCAGAAGGGTTTTAACCACCTGTATAAAGTATAATCAGCACATTATTAATTGGTAATAACACTAATGATTTGATATAAATTATTTGACTTTTTGTTATATAATTTTTTTCGTAAGTGGAACTAATTATATATTTCACATGGGTTATAAGGAGAAAACATGAGTAGCGGTTTGATAAATAGAATCATTCGAGCAGCAAGACTCGATGTCCATCTTTATGAAGAAGTTGAGGCTGATAAAAGCGCAATGCGCCAGGCGATGCTGGTCGTAATTCTCTCTGGTATCGCAGCTGGAATTGGAAGCATATCACGAGGTGGCGCGTTAGGGGTTGCGATGGGTACTATCATGGGACTGGTAGGATGGTACATTTGGGCGTTTATTATATATTTTATAGGTACTAAATTTTTACCGGAATCTCAAACCAAATCTAATGTTGGAGAATTATTGAGAACAATCGGATTTGCAAGTGCTCCTGGATTGATCCGAGTATTTGGTATTTTCCCTGGAGTAGAGAAACTAGTTTTCCCGGTTGCTACAGTCTGGATGCTAGTTGCAATGGTTATTGCCGTAAAGCAAGCACTTGATTACAAAGGAATGGTGCGTGCAGTTATCGTTTGTTTAATTGGCTTGTTTGTCCAGATTGCAATTCTTTTGACAATTTTTTCCTTCTTTAAAGTTTTACCAAAACCAGCTTAAATTTATTATTTTTTTGAAAGGTGATGAAAAATCATGAATAAAATATCTATTAAATATCGAATTTTAACAATTTTAGTCTGCGCTATTGTAAGTCTTATAACATTCAATAGCATGCCTCAAAATGTTATTGCAGAAGGAATCAAAGTCGGCGTTGTTGACATAAACGAAATATTTGACAAATACAGCAGGAGAACTGATCTCGATCAAGAACTAAAGGATATTGAAGCAGGATTTAAAAAAGAAATAGAGGACAAAAAGAAGGAGATGATTGATCTAAATGAAGAGACACAGTTGCTTGATTTAGGAAGTGAGAGTAGAAATTCTAATATAGAAATACTGGAAAAAAAGAACGTAGAACTTGAAGGGTATGCCAAATTCGCTGAAAACCAACTCACGAAGAAATACAAGAATGCCTTTGAAGTAATTTATGAAGAGATAATTAATGAAGTTAACTCTTTCGGCAAAGAAGAAAACTACAGTGTTATCATTAAGAAAGAAAAGCCTAATTTACAAAGCAACCAGCTTTCCGATCTTCAGTTTAAGATCGGTATCAGAACTGTTTTGTACAATTCAAGTTCTATTGATATTACACAAACTATAACAGAACGCTTAAACGCTCGCTACCAACAGGAAAAGAGCGAATAACGCAAGTACCGGGTGACAAGACATAAAGAAACAGTATAAGTGCAACTTACCTCCTCCCATAACAATAAAAGTTATGGGAGGACACCCTTCAAAAATTACCTACCTACATATCTTAAAAAACATATTTTCTCTTAGCAACAATGCCCTAAGTCAGCATTGAGTCGATACCAGAACTACAGCTGGTACTTTGACAGGCAAATCAGGCAACCTGTGCAAATTTCTCTATAGCAATATTTTTAATACTTTTATAATCGACTTTGCCTGATGGAAGCATTGGAATGGAGTCTATAGACATGTAGTGATCAGGTTGAGACAACTTTGGCAAACCTGCTTGATCGAGCCCCCTATTAAGTGAAATCTTATCCGGATCAGCATCAACAACAAA
>JABGRF010000131.1 GCA_018648405.1 Candidatus Scalindua sp. | reverse complement strand
TAATCAGTTTAATATCTAAATCTTCTGTCATAAATTATCCTTTTCTGTATATTTTGTTATTCCCGCAGAAACAACCAAAAATGTCATTCTCAACTTATTGAGCAGTTACAAATTTAGCAAATCTTAAATTTCACACCTATTTTAAATTTCTTTGTTGTTGGCAGCATGCGAACATCAAAACCTGTGCGAGTCTCTATCTCTTTAATATACTCTTCAAGCTTCTCCTGTGTAGGAGCCGACATCGTAAACCAGATATTGAGAGGAAGCTCTTTGTTCTTACCCTTTCTCAAATAATTATGAGAGACGCCACTGTACCCGTTTATCACCTCAGCCACTTCATCAATTTTATCATCCGGTACCTGCATCGCTGCAAGTGTTGCAGAGTTCCCAATAGCCTGAGTGTTTATGATAGGAGCTAAACGGCGAACGTATTTACCATCAACCATAGCCTTTATTCTTTCAATTACCAGATCTTCATCAAGGCCGAGTTCATTGGCAAGGTCAAGAAATGGCCTGTGTGTCAACGGAAGATTTGATTGAAGTCTTTGTAGTATTTTTTTATCAGTATCGCTTAATGACATTTTATTATATTTCCCATCTTTTAGAAAAAATGTACGGAGCCGACGCAGCTCTCCTTGCCACGTCTAATTATGCATTCCAGAATGTACTGTCTCTTTATCACTCACCTGTTCGTGTGAAGGATCTTTGTCGCCCTTTAATCTTCTTTTAAACTCTTCAATACCAATTTTTCTGACCAGTTCACCAAAACGTTTCTCTTTCTTCTCATTCAGTATTGCGTCTACACATACGTCCAGAGCATCGAGCACTTCGGATTCATCTGCAAAGTCGATGAGGTCGTCTGCAAATTGAGGATGCCTGCCCAGCTTGCCTCCAATCATCACACGGAAGCATTTTTTATCTCTCTTTATGGTACCTGTAGGACAAACCTCGGCACACAGGCCGCAATGTACGCAACGATCGTAATTGATAGTAACAACCTTTTTCCCGTTTTCCGACGGTTCATTCGACATTCCAGTAATCCTGATCGCACCTTCTTTGCACGCCCTCAGACAATTTCCACAACCGTTACACTCGAAATCTTCATCAACAGATACTGTCGCCCGAACGTGTACACCAAAATCCCTGATCTGAGGCATCGAACAGCAATTCGGACAACTGGCGATCGCAATCTTCAATCTCTGGTGAGGAAGGATTTTACCGTCTATCCTGCTAATCAGCTTTTTGCTGAATTCTGTCTCTCTAAGCCTATTTTTAATTTTCTGTTGAAGCCCTTTGATTCCTGTTATCAGAAACGGACACTCAACGTCCTCTCCGCGGCATATTTCAATATTGTACATCGCAGGAAATCCATCTTCTTCCACATATTCATCTGATCTTTTCAGGATTTCATACTTATCTTCTCCTGCTTTTGCGTCCAGAGAGAATGGATTTGCGTTTATGACGCCTTTATCACTTTTGACGCTCCCGGTTCCCATAAAGCTTGCTTTCGCGTCTTCAACGTCTTCCAGGGTTACAATGCTCTTTCCCTGTTCGCTAGCACGTTTTTCAATCTTCGAGCGGGCCATCCTTCGTACAAATATGGGTATTTTTTCAAGCCTTGAACTTGCCTCTTCATCCCATTCCATTAAACTGAAACTCCCTTAAAAGCAGAATACTCTCTAAAACAGAGCTTTACGGCTATATAGCAGTATAAAAAGTAAAAAACTTCATTATATTTTATACTAACTTATAGTCAATCAAAAACTAGAACCACATTTTATTTGAGAGTATTTTCGAGGTAGGAAACTATGTTTTTTGCTATCTCAGGTTTGCCTTTTAACGGTTTAGGTAATTTACCACCACCGGTAACCATATATGCGATATGACGTTTACGTGAGATGTTTTTGTAATCATTTGCCACAATCATATCGGCCCCGCTCTTTTTTAAGAATCTTCTGGCTGTTTTTACCAAATCATCTTTTGTTCTGTTTACCTCTAATTTAAAACCTACAAGCAGTGCATCCGGCCATATATCCCTGATTATGGCTATAACCTTCGGCGTTTTTACCAACTTAAGCAACCATTCACTCTTCTTGGAAGGTGTTTTGTCAAGCTTAGTCCTGGCCGGTACATAATCTGCCACCGCCATAGCATGAACAATGGCATCAAATTTCTTTTTCTTCAACTTTTCACGAATAACCTTAACCAGATCATCATTCGTCTCAATTTCGATTAACTTAAGCTGTGAAGATTTTATCCTATTGTGGCCTTGAATCACAGGAAACAGACTATCTGTACCGTATACATATGTAACAACCGCAC